>JADGHN010000004.1 GCA_019683875.1 Clostridia bacterium | reverse complement strand
CAACGTCGTCTTCCCGTGGTCCACGTGACCGATCGTCCCGATGTTCACGTGCGGCTTTGTGCGCTCAAACTTCTGCTTGGCCATTGGCCTTCGCCCCCCGCCTTTACGAGGAAAGTGTGCCGCGCGCGCGGCGAATTCCGACGCCGTCCAGGCGCGCCAAAAAAGCCTGCCGGACGGCAAGCGCATTTATTCTAGCCAATCCCTGTCCGCGGGGCAATGGACTTCCACGAACGCGCGCGCACAAGGAAACGGCGCCCCAACCGAGCGCCGTTCCTCAAAAGACTGGAGCTGCCGGCCGGAATCGAACCGGCGACCTTCTCCTTACCATGGAGATGCTCTGCCGACTGAGCTACGGCAGCCCGCAAACCGTTCGGCGTCCACGCCCGCGGCGCGCTTCGCAAAACGCGCCGGCACCCGCGTGCCGGCGCCAAATTTGGTTGCGGGGGCAGGATTTGAACCTGCGACCTCCGGGTTATGAGCCCGACGAGCTACCTGGCTGCTCTACCCCGCGGTATAAAGCTGGAAATCTCTCAAACTTTTGGTGGAGAGGGGAGGATTCGAACCTCCGAAGGGAGACCCAACGGTTTTACAGACCGCCCCGTTTGGCCACTTCGGTACCTCTCCGTGTGTAAGCCATCTTGGAGCTGGCGGACGGACTTGAACCGACAACCTTCCGCTTACAAGGCGGATGCTCTGCCATTGAGCTACGCCAGCCTGTTCAAGCGCGCCGCTCCGCAATCGCAGTCGATACTATAGCACACGGCCGTTTCGCGACGCAACCGATTTCACGCGCTCGCCGCATCCGCGTCTTCGAGCACGCCGAGGCGTCGCGCCACCCAGGCCGTCGTCGACGCCTGCAAGAGAAGCGTCGACAGGATCGCCGCGAAGACGGCAGCCTGGATGAGCTCCGCGTGCGGCACGCGCTCCGCCATGAGGATGCCCGCCATGGCCGCCGGGATGACGCCGGTCTCGCGCACCCACATGAGAAACAGCAGCTCGTTCCGCGTCCAGCGCACGGCGCGGTCGAGGCCGGCGCTCAACAGCACCGTCAGCGGTCGCGCGACGAACATGAAGACGACCATCACGCCGAGGAGCGGCCAGGCGTGGCGCGCCAGGACGCGGAAGTCCACGTGCGTGCCGAGCAGGATGAAGATCAACATGCGCATGATCAGCGCGTTGACGCTGAAGAAGGTCCGGTGGACGCGCTCGTGCTCGTCCTCCACGCGGAGGCCGAAGGAGGGCTTGTTGCCGTTGACGATGCCGGCGACGAACACGGCCATGAAGCCGCTGGCCCCGACGGCTTCTGCCAGGAGATACGCGCCGATGATGATCACGAGCGACATCACGGAGCCGGTCTCGTGGTCCCCGAAGACGCGGGGGATGCGGCTGCCGTGGGCGATCAGCGCCGACGCGACGAACCCGACGAGCAGGCCCACCCCGATCCCGCCGCCGATGAGCAGCAGGAACTTGGTCGCGATGTCTCCGGCGGAGAGGCCGCCGGCCGACAGCACGGCGAGGAGGCTGACGACGAGCACGGAGCCGGTCGCGTCGTTGAACGCCGATTCAGACTGGGCCGTCTGGGCGAGCCGCGGCACGAGCCGGACCTGTTGAAAGATCGGGATGATCGTGGCCGGATCCGTCGGTGCGAGGACGGCGGCCAGAAGGAACGCGACGAGGAACGGGAGGTGGAGAAGCCACGCCGCGGCGAGCGCCACGGGCAGGGCCGTCACGAGGACGCCGGTCGTCGAAAGCAGCGTCACCGTGCGCCACACCTGGCTCAGGACGCGCAGGTCGACCTCGCGCCCGCCCTCATACAGCATGAACGCGGCGCCGAAGACGAGAATCAGCGCGCTTGTCGTGGACTCTCCGGGAATGTCGATCCAGCCGAGCGCCGCCGGTCCGAGCGCGATCCCCGCCAGGAGGTAGAGGACGATGTCGGGGACGCGGAGCCAGTCGGCGACCTTCCCTGCGGCCAAACCGGCGAGGAAGAGCAGGCCGACTTGGAAGAGAACGTGCTCGGCCGCGCCGCTCATCCTACTTCGCCGAGTCGTCCAGGCGGCGCGTTTCCAGGTAGCGCTCCAGCTTGCGCTTCACGCGCTGGAGGGCGTTGTCAATGGACTTCACGTGGCGCTCGAGGCTGTCGGCGATCTCCTGGTACGACTTGCCGTCGAGGTAGGCCATGAGGACCCGCCATTCGAGGTCGCTCAGGATTTCGCCCATCTTTTGCTCGATGTCGCCGAATTCCTCGCGGCTGATGACGAGGTCTTCCGGATCGCTCACCTTCGCGCCCGAGATGACGTCGAGCAGGGTGCGGTCGGAGTCTTCGTCGTAGATGGGCTTGTTGAGCGAGACGTACGAGTTGAGCGGGATGTGCTTCTGGCGCGTCGCCGTCTTGATCGCGGTGATGATCTGGCGGGTGATGCACAGCTCCGCGAACGCGCGGAACGAGGAAAGCTTGTCGCTGCGGAAGTCCCGGATGGCCTTGTAGAGGCCGATCATGCCTTCCTGGATGATGTCTTCCCGGTCGGCGCCGATGAGGAAGTACGAGCGGGCCTTGGCGCGCACGAAGTTCTTGTACTTCGTGATGAGATACTCCAGAGCCAGGGTATCCCCTTCGCGTGCCGCCGCGACCACGTCTTCGTCGGCGAGATCCTCGAAGCCGCCGTACAACTGGACGTTCGGGTTCACCGCCACCCGGCACCGCCTCCTGATCCCGCTGGGCTCCGAAGCGTGTCTCAAACGTTCAACAGCGGCGCTAGTATAGGACAAAGCCGAAGCTTGGGTCAACGTGACGAGCGCTGTCGCACAACCTCATATAAGAGAACCGCGGCCGCTGATGACGCATTCAAGGACGAGACCCGCCCGTTCATGGGTATGCGTACAAGTTCGTCACAAGACTCGCGCACGAGACGCGACAACCCCTCGCCCTCGTTTCCGATCACCAGCGCCACGGGCGCGGTCCAGTCGACCTCCCAGTAGATCTTCGGGGCCGCGGCGTCCGTCCCGTAGACCCATATGCCGCGCTTCTTCAAGTTAGCCAGCGTGCGCGCCACGTTCGCCACGACCGCGACGGGCAGGTGCTCCAGCGCGCCGGCGGCCGCCTTGGCCGCGGCGGGGGAGAGCGGCGCGGCGCGGCGCGCGGGAAGGACGAGCCCGTGGGCACCGGCGCCTTCGGCGCTGCGCGCGATGGCGCCCAGGTTGCGCGGATCCTCGACGCCCGCGGCGACGACCAGCAGCGCCGCCTCGCCGCGCCGGCGGGCGAGGTCGAGCATCGCGTCGACGTCGACCGTGGGATAGGGTTCCGCGAGCGCCACGACCCCCTGGTGGCGGGCGCCGCCGGAGAGGCGGTCGAGCTCGGCGGGCGGCACCGTCTCCACGGCCACTCCGGCGGATTCGGCCCGCTCGACCAGCGCCCGCAGGCGAGCGTTCCGCTGGCCCTCCGCCACGAGGAGCCGGCGCGCGCGGCCGCTGGCGAGGGCCTCTTCCGCCGGATGGCGGCCCGGCACGGCGATTTCCCGCGCACCTGCGGCCTGCGCGCGCCGTGCCGCCCGCCAGGGGCTCCCGCCGCGCGTCCCGCCTGGCCCGGGACCGCGGCCGCCGCGCCGCGCGGGCGCGTCGCCCGGGCGCGCGCCTCGGGAGCCGTGCGGCGGCGTCACGCCTGCCACTTCCAGCGCGTGCCCTGCGGCAGGTCTTCCAGCACCACGCCCACAGATGCCAGATCCTCGCGGATGCGGTCCGCGAGCGACCAGTCGCGTGCGGCGCGCGCCTCCGCGCGCAGCCGCACGAGAATCTCCACGAGACGGTCGGCCACCCCGTCGCGCGAGGCGGCCGCGGTGGTGCCGGCGCCTGTCCAGAGGCCGAGGACGTCGCCGAGCTCGTCGAACGCCGACAGGGCGGCGCGCAGATCCTCCGGCGCCGCGCCCGGCGCTCCCGGGGCGACGAGCGCGCTGTTCGCGGCGCGCGCCAGCTCGAACAGCGCGGCCAGGGCCAGCGGCGTGTTGAGATCGTCGTTCATGGCGGCCGCGAACGCCTCCCGGGCCTCCGCCGCCGCCCGCCCGAGGTCCGCCTCGCCCTCGCCGGACGCCGCGGAGCCGGCCGGCGCCGCCCCCTCCGCGAGGGCCGCCGCGACCGCGGCCCGCGCGTTCGCCAGACGCTCCCACGCCCGCCGGGCCTCTTCAATCGCCGCCTCGGAGTAATTGAGTGGCTTTCTGTAGTGCGTGGAGAGGATGAACATGCGCAGCACCGGCGCCGGGTGCCGCCGGACGAGGTCGCGCAGCGCGACGATGTTGCCGAGCGACTTCGACATCTTCTCCTCGTTGATCTGCACCATGGCGTTGTGCAGCCAGTAGCGCGCGAACGGCGCCTCGCCGGTGAAGCACTCCGACTGCGCGATCTCGTTCTCATGGTGCGGGAAGATGAGGTCGTCGCCGCCGGCGTGGATGTCCAGGCCCGAGCCGAGGTACTCGAGGGTCATCGCCGAGCACTCGATGTGCCAACCCGGGCGGCCGGGCCCCCAGGGGCTGGGCCACGCCGGCTCCCCCGGCTTCGCGGCCTTCCACAGGGCGAAGTCCATCGGGTTGCGCTTGCGCTCGTCGACCTTCACCCGGGCGCCCGCCATCATCTGGTCCAGCGAGCGGCCGCTGAGCTTGCCGTAGTCCTCGTCCCGTGTGACGTCGAAGTAGACGTCGCCGTCGAGCGGGTAGGCGTAGCCCTTCTCGACGAGCGTTTCGATCATGCGGACGATCTGCGGGATGTGGTCGGTGGCGCGGACGTAGCGGTCGACCTGGTCGATGCCCAGCGCCCGCATGTTCTCAAGGTAGTCCGCGATGTAGCGCTCCGCCACGTCCCGGTAGCCGACGCCTTCCCGCTGGGCCCGTTCGATGATTTTGTCGTCGATGTCGGTGAAGTTCGAGATGTAGCGGACCTCGTAGCCGAGCCGGCGCAGCCAGCGGGCGAGCACGTCGCTGACGAGCGCCGGACGCAGGTGGCCGATGTGCGTGTAGTCGTAGACGGTGGGGCCGCACGTGTACATCGTCGCCCGGCCCGGTTCTCTCGGCACGAACGGTTCCACGCGTCGCGTCAGCGTGTTGTACAGTCGGAGCTCCGTCATGCGACCACGCCTCTTCCAAATGATGAAACCGCCGGAGCGCCCGCTCCGCGGCGTTCAGGAGCCTAGTTTACCACGCGCATGCCAGCGGATGAGGGTGGCGACGGCCTCCGCGCGGATGCCCTCCGCGCGGCCGACGGCGCCGAGGCCCTCGGTGGTGGTCGCCTTCACGCTGACGCGCTCCGGGGCGACGCCGAGCGCGTCCGCCAGGCGGCGTCGCATCGCCTCGACGTGCGGGCGCAGGCGCGGTTCCTCGGCCAGCACCATCACGTCGACGTGGCGGACGGACCATCCTTCCGCCTCGACGAGGCGGCGCACCCGCGAGAGCAGCGCGAGGCTGTCAGCCCCCGCGTACGCCGCGTCGGAGTCGGGGAAGTGCAGGCCGATGTCGCCCAGCGCCGCCGCCCCGAGCAGCGCGTCCATGATCGCGTGCGTCACGACATCCGCGTCGGAGTGGCCGAGAAGGCCCCGGTCGTGCGGGATCTCCACGCCGCCCAGGACCAGGCGCCGCCCCTCGGCGAAGCGGTGCACGTCGATGCCGAAGCCGACGCGCACGTCGAACCCTTCGGGCGGCTCGCCGGCCATCTCCCGCGCCCAGGCGAGATCCTCGGGCGACGTCACCTTTCGCAGCGCGGGATCCCCCGGCACGAGCGCCACCTCGGCTCCCGCCGCGCGCCATTCCTCGGCTTCCGGCGCGCTGGCCTGATGCAGATATCGATAGACGAGACCGGCGTCGTCGGTGACCGTGACGCGCGACGCCGCCGCCCACCCGTGCGCCGCCCGCAGGAGGCTCGCCCGGAAGGCCTGGGGCGTCTGGACGGCGGCGAGACGGTCCCGGGCGAGCGCCCCCACCATGCGGCGGCCGTCCGACTCCGCGACGGTGTCCACCACCGGCAGCACGGGCGCCGCCGCGCCGGCACGCCTCGCGGCCTCGAGGACGCGGTCGACGACGTCCGCGGGCAGGAACGGACGCGCCGCGTCGTGGACGAGGACGAGTTCGGCCTCCTTGGGCACGGCCTCCAGCGCCTGGCGCACCGTGTCCGCCCGCTCCGCGCCGCCCTCCACCACGCGGAACTCGGCTCCGCCCGCGTGCGGCTCAAGCACCCGGCGCGCCGCGTCCAGTTGTCCCGCGGGCGCGGCGAAGACCATACCCTCCACGCGCGGATGCCGCGCGAGCGCCGCGACGGCGTACGCGGCCAGCGGGCGGCCGCCGACGGACACCCACGCCTTCGCCTCCCCGGCGCCGAGCCGGCGGCCCCGCCCGGCGCCGGGGACGATGGCCCACGCGCTAATTGGCGTGCGCCACCGCTTGCCGGGCCTTCGCGAAGATCATGCGGCCGGCGTTGGTCTGCAGCACGCTGGTGACCTCCACGTCGATCGTCTCGCCGACGTGGCGCTTGCCGCCGTCGACGACGACCATGGTGCCGTCGTCCAGGAAGCCCACGCCCTGGCCCGGCTCCTTGCCTTCGCGCAGGATCTGCACCGTCATGCCCTCGCCGGGCAGCACCACGGGCTTCAGGGCGTTCGCCAGTTCGTTGATGTTGAGCACCGGCACGCCCTGCACCTGCGCGACCTTGCTCAGGTTGAAGTCGTTCGTGAGCACCTTGCCGCCGATCTCTCGCGCGAGGAGGAGAAGCTTGGTGTCGACCTCGTCGGCGCCCTTGATCTCGCGCTCGTCGATGATAACCGGCATCTGCAGCTCGCTCTGCAGCGTGTTCAGGACGTCCAGCCCGCGCCGGCCCCGGTTGCGCCGGAGCGGGTCGGACGAGTCGGCGATGTGGCGGAGCTCGTCGAGCACGAACTGCGGCACGACAAGCACGCCCTCAAGGAAGCCGGTGCGGCAGAGGTCGACGATGCGCCCGTCGATGATCGCGCTGGTGTCGAGGACCTTGTACGCGACGGCCTCGGCCGAGTCGCTCGCGGCTTTGGTCGCCGCGGCGGCCGTCACGCCGTCGCGCAGCCTCGCCAGCGGCAGGAGTTGCATGAGGTCCTCTCTCTTCCTTACGGCGACGGTCCACCCCAGGTATCCAAGGAAGAAGCTCGTGATGGCGGGAAGGTAGTTGCCGACCGTCGGGATCTTGGCGAGCGAGGGGCCGAGTAGAAAAGCCATGATGAGTCCAAACACGACGCCCAAGGCCCCGAACGCCATCTCCCCTGCGGGTATGCGGAACAGGCGCGCCTCCAGCCAGCGCGTGAGCTGGACGATGCCGTCGGTGATCGCCGGCGCGAGCGCGTAGAACGCGGCGAAGCCGGCGATCGTCAGCAGCGCGACGAACCCGGCGACCTCCCACGTGTTGAACGTGACGCCCAATGCGGGGAAGACGTAGAGCCACTCGATGCTGAGGTAGTAGCCGGCGACGCCGCCCAGCGCGGCCACGAGGATTCGGATGACGCGGTTCACCCGCCGTCACCTCCCTTCAGGGTCATTATGCCATTGGGCCGGAGATGGAAAAAGAAAGCGCCCGACGCCGCCCCCGCACGCGGGGAAGGGGCGTCAGGCGGACTGGTTCGCGAGGATGGCCTCCTCGATCCAGCGGGACGCGCACTCTTCGTCGATGTCGCACGCGAGAACGATCTCGCTCACGAGAATGCGCCGCGCGTTGTCGAGCATCTTTCTTTCGCCGGTCGACAGGCCGCGGTGCCTGTCCCGGACCACGAGGTTGCGGACGACGGCGGCCACTTCATAGATGTCGCCGGTCTTGAGCCGCTCGGCGTTGGCCCGGTAGCGCCGGTTCCAGTTCGTGTACGCGTCCGGGTCATCCCTGCCGAGCACTTCGGCGACCGCACCCCACTCTTCCGCAGGGATGACCTCCCGCAGGCCGACGTGGTCGACGCCGTCGACGGGAATCAGCACCTGCATGTCCCCGATGGGCATGCGCATCACGTAGTACTCCTTCTTTTCGCCGAGGATCTCCCGCTCCTCGACGGCCTCGATGACGCCGGCCCCGTGCATGGGGTAGACGACCTTGTCGCCCACGCCGAACAAGCGACCACCTCCATGCCGCGATGATGTTCAATTATAGCGAAGCATTCTCGCATGTCAAGAAAAATGAGTTTATCATTCCCCATTTTATCCTGTCAACGCGCGCGCCCGCCCGTGGTTACGTAACGCCGAAAACCCTTGAAGGACAAGCCTTTCCGGGCCCTTCGTTTCATTGACAGCCCGAAAAGCCGATCCCTATAATGGCTGTGCATCGGGGCTGGGCAGAAAGGTGGAAGGCCGTTCGATGAAAGACCTCCTGTGGGACGAATTCCAGGAAGCTGTCCAGGAAGGCCTCGTACGTGACCGCAGCATCCTCGATGTCTTGTCCAAGCTCCAGGATTCGGCTTGCAGGGTTCAGCGCTCGGTCACGAAAGCGGTTACCACCTGTGGGTGCATTCGCATCAACGCCGCCAAGCCGGAGGTTCCTCCGGAGATCTCCCTGCGTGAACTTCGGAACTACCTGGATGACCATGTGGAAGGCTCGCTCTGCGCGCACTGCCAGGAGGTCCTTGAAGAAGAAGTCGGACGGCAGTTGTATTACCTCGCCGCTCTCGCCAACATTCTCAACGTAAACGTGTACGATATCCTGTTGAAAGAACATAAGAAAGTGGCCGCGCTCGGAATCTACAACATCTGATCGGCGGCCGTCCGGTCCTGAGCCGGCGCCCCGGACCGCACCTGGGGTGGCCTCAGCGCAGGACGGCGTCGATTGCGTCGCTCAACCGGCGGATGGGAATGAGCTCGGCAGCTTGGGTCTCCGCCAGGCGAGCCGAGCTTTCGTTTGCCGCCGGCAGGACCACCCGGGCGAAGCCGAGGCGACGCGCCTCCCGAACCCGCTGGGCGGCGTGCTGCACGCCGCGGACCTCGCCGCCCAGGCCGACTTCGCCGAACACCGCCACGTCCGGCGGGATCGGACGGTCGAGGAAGCTTGACGCGAGCGCCAGCGCGGCGGCGAGGTCAGCCGCAGGCTCGTCCAGCCGCGCCCCGCCCGAGACTTTCAAGTACGCGTCCTGGTCGCCGAAGGCGAGCCCGCACCTCCGCTCCAGAACGGCGAGCAGCAGCGCCAGCCGGTTGGCGTCCATCCCGCTCGCGGTGCGCCGGCCCGCGCCGTAGCGAGCGTCGGAGACGAGCGCCTGCACCTCGACCAGGAGCGGGCGCGTCCCCTCCACGCACGCGGCGACGACGGCCCCGGGCGCGTCGGCCCGCTCCGCGAGGAACCACGCCGAGGGGTTGGGCACCTCGACGAGGCCGGATTCCCGCATCTCGAAGCAACCGACCTCGTTGGCGGCGCCGAAGCGGTTTTTCGTCGCGCGGACGAGGCGGTACGCGGCGTGCCGCTCGCCTTCGAAGTAGAGCACCGTGTCGACGGCGTGCTCCAGCACCTTGGGACCGGCGATCGAACCTTCTTTCGTGACGTGCCCGACCAGCACGAGCGGCACGTCGCTCTCCTTCGCCAGCGCGATCAGGCGGCCGGCGGCGGCCCGCACCTGGCTCACGCTGCCGGGCGGCGACTCCAGTTCGGCGTCGGCCAGCGTCTGGATGGAGTCGACGACGACCAGCCCGGGCCGCAGCGCTTTCCATGCTTCGGCGACGGCCGTCACGTGCGTCTCCGGGAGGACGCGGATGCGCGGCGCCAGGGCGCCGAGTCGCTCGGCACGGAGGCGGATCTGTTGCGGCGACTCCTCGCCGGCGACGTAGAGCACGGTGTCCGACGCCGCGACGGCGTGCGCCACCTGCAGGAGGAGGGTCGACTTGCCGATGCCCGGCTCGCCGGTCAGGAGCGTCACGCCGCCGGCGACGAAGCCGCCGCCGAGGGCCCGGTCGAATTCGACGATGCCCGTGGAGAGGCGACGCTCGGCGACCGACGAGACTTCCGTGATGGGCGCGGCTTCCGGGACGCGCGCGCGGTCCCGCCCCGGCTGCCCCGTTCCCCGCGTCCGGGAAGCGAGGCGTTCTTCAAAGTAGGAGTTCCACGCTCCGCAATCGGGACAACGGCCCAGCCAGCGCGGCGACTGCGCGCCGCAGGCCTGGCAGACGAAGACGGTGTGGGGAGCGGCCAGCGGGGATCCCTCCATCGGTCCGCGGCCGCCGGCGCGCGGGTGGCCGCGTCAGGGCCGCGGGCTCCATGCTTCGCTGCCGTCGGGCCGCACTTCCTTCTTCCAGATCGGCACCGTCTGCTTCAGCGTGTCGATGCAGAAGCGGCAGGCCGCGAAGGCGTCCGCGCGATGCGGCGCCGAGACGGCGATCATGACGCTCGCCTCGCCGGGCTGGAGACGGCCCGTGCGGTGCGCCATGGCGACCCGCGCGCCCGGCCATCGCGCCTCGGCTTCCCGCGCGATCTTGCGCATCTCCTTCAGCGCCATGGGGCCGTACGCCTCGTAGCGGAGCTCGGCCGTCTCCAGGACCGCCGTTCCCTGCCGCGTGCGTGCGCGCACCGCGCCGGTGAACGTCGCGACGGCGCCGGCGTCCGGATGCGCGACACGCCGGATCAGAGCGTCCAGCGAAAGCGGCTCTTCGGTGAGCCACACGTTTCCGCCCTGGGCGCCGTCCGGAGACACCGCGTCCTCGGCCTCCGGGGCCGCCTCCTGGCGCGCCTCCCGGCCATCGGAGCCGGAGCCGGGCCCGCCCTCGGCCCCGCTGCCGCCGCTCACCGGCGGGATGAGCGCCACTTCCGCGCCGTCGTGCAGACCGACCGACATGTCGGCGTACTCCAGGTCCACCGCCACCGCGATCGACGGCAGCAGCGGCTCCAGGGCCGGGTGCTGGCGGGCCAGCTCCCGGATCAAGTCGGCCACCCGGGCGCCGTCCGGCAGGCGCACGGTCCACTCCCGCATCCCCGCGGCTTCGGCCGCCGCGCCGAACGCCAGCACGGTCACGTTCACGCGAGATCGCCCCCGAACAAGTGCGCTGTCGCTATCGTACCGCACGGCGGCGAAGGCGGGCGAGCGGCGGCCCGCATCCAATCCCGGTCACGATGCGCATCCGCGCTCACATCAGCGGCGCCTCGCCCAGCAGGCGCTGGATGTACGCGATCTGCCCCGCGTGGTACGCCTCGTGCTGGATGACCTCGCTCAGGTGGCGATACAGCGGCCGACCGTGGTCGGCGGGCGCCGTGAGCTGCTCGTCCGTCAGCGCGGCCACAGCCTCCGCCAGCTCGCGGCGATGTTCCTCAAATGCGCGGACGGCCTCCCGCCACGCGGATTCCGTGAGCGGGTCCGGGGTGGCGACCCAGCTCTGCGCCTCGTCCCACTGCCGCGGACCGCCCTTGCAGCGAGAGGCCATTTCCCTCGCGCTGTAGTCCAGGTGGACGACGAGCTCATAGATGGTGTGCCCGCCCTGCGGCGGGCGCCACGCCGCCTGAGCGGCCGTGGTCCGTTCCAGAAGCTGGCGGAGCGGGGCGTGCCAGTGGGATGCCGCCCACGTGCTGTCCATCTGCTCCAAAAGAATGCCGGCGAGCCGCATCGGCCCTCTCCTCCCCCGTACATACGTTCGCCACACTCCGGCTGGATCCTTGTGGGAAAACGAAACGGCCGCGGATGCCGTACGCATCCGCGGCCGTGCGTCCCTCAAGGCCTGTGAAGCGGCCGGAGGTCCGCCGGAGCGGCTCACTTGCCCTTGCGGCCACCCGCGGCCGGCGCGCCTTTCGCGCCCGCGCCCGTCCCGGCCGCCCCGTCCGCCGGCCCGGCGGCGTCCTTGCGGAACACGATGTGGCCTTCGGTGTCCGCGTCGACGGTGATCGTGTCGCCCGGCTTGAACTTGCCCGCCAGGACCTCTTCCGACAGCGGGTCCTCGACGAGGCGCGTGATCGCCCGGCGCAGCGGCCGCGCGCCGAACTCCACGTCCGCGCCTTCGTCCACGATGATCTCCTTCGCGCGCTCCGTCACCGTGAGGTGGTAGCCCTGCTCCGCGAGCCGCTCGTTCAAGCGCTTGAGCAGCAGCTCGACGATGCTCTTCAGGTGTTCCTTCGTGAGCGAGTGGAACACGATGATGTCGTCGATGCGGTTCAGGAACTCCGGCCGGAAGGTGCGGCGCACCTCGTCCATGATCTTCTTCTTCATGGCCTCGTAGTCGGCCTGTTCGTCCTGCTGGGTCCGGAAGCCCATCTGCGTCTGGCGCTTGATGAGGTCGGCGCCGACGTTCGACGTCATGATCAGCACCGTGTTGCGGAAGTCCACGGTGCGGCCCTTCGCCTCGGTGAGGCGGCCCTCTTCAAGCACCTGCAGGAGCAGGTTGAAGACTTCGGGGTGCGCCTTTTCGATCTCGTCGAGGAGCACGACCGAGTACGGCTTGCGCCGCACGGCCTCCGTGAGCTGGCCGCCCTCCTCGTAGCCGACGTACCCGGGCGGGGCGCCGACGAGGCGGGACACGGTGTGCCGCTCCGTGTACTCCGACATGTCGATGGTGATCATCGCGTCCTCGTCCCCGAAGAGCGCTTCCGCGAGCGCCTTGGCCAGCTCCGTCTTGCCGACGCCCGTCGGGCCGAGGAAGATGAACGACCCGATCGGCCGGCGCGGGTCCTTGAGTCCGGCGTGCGCGCGGCGGATGGCGCGCGCCACGGCCCGGACGGCGTCATCCTGCGCGATGACGCGGCTGTGCAGCACTTCCTCGAGCTTCAGGAGCCGCTCCGACTCTTCCTGCGTCAGCTGCTTGACCGGGATGCCGGTCCAGTCGGCGACGATCTGCGCGACGTCGTCGGCGGTGATGTCGAGCTGCTCCATGACCTGCGTGTTCTGCCAGGTCTGGCGCTCCTTCTCGAGCTCCTGCTGCAGCTTCTGCTCCTGATCCCTGAGGGCGGCCGCCTTCTCGAACTCCTGGCTCTGGACGGCCGCTTCCTTCTCCTTGCGGATCATCTCCAGGCGCTGCTCCACCTCTTGCAGGGCGGGCGGCATGACGAACGCCTGGAGGCGCTTCTTCGATGCGGCCTCGTCGATCAGGTCGATCGCCTTGTCGGGCAGGAAGCGGTCGGCGACGTAGCGGTCCGACAGGCGCGCCGCCGCCTCGATGGCCTCGTCCGTGATGCGCACGCGGTGGTGCGCCTCGTAGCGGTCGCGCAGCCCCTTGAGGATGGCGATGGTGTCGGCCACGCTCGGCTCGTCGACCATCACCGGCTGGAAGCGGCGTTCCAGCGCGGCGTCCTTCTCCACGTGCTTGCGGTACTCGTCCAGCGTGGTCGCGCCGATGGCCTGCAGCTCCCCGCGCGCCAGCGCCGGCTTGAGGATGTTGGCGGCGTCGATGGCGCCCTCCGCGGCGCCGGCGCCGATGATCGTGTGCATCTCGTCGATGAAGAGGATCACGTTGCCGGCCCGGCGGATCTCCTCCATCACCTTCTTCAGGCGGTCCTCAAACTCGCCGCGGTACTTGGAGCCGGCGACCATCGCGCCGAGGTCCAGGGCGACGACACGCCGATCCTTCAGAAGCTCCGGCACGGTGCCCTCCGCGATGCGCTGCGCCAGCCCTTCGACGATCGCCGTCTTGCCGACGCCCGGCTCGCCGATCAGCACGGGGTTGTTCTTCGTCCGGCGCGACAGGATCTGGATGACGCGCTGGATTTCCTTGTCGCGCCCGACGACCGGGTCGAGCTTGCCCTCCTCGGCCATCTGCGTCAGGTCGCGGCCGAAGTTGTCGAGCGCCGGGGTGTTGGACTTGGTGCGGCGCCCGCGCACCGGCTGGCCCTGCTGGGGCATCGTTCCGCCCAGGAGCTTGATCACCTCGCGCTGCACCCGCTCAAGGTCCGCGCCCATGTTCTCGAGCACGCGGGCGGCGACGCCCTCGCCCTCCCGGATGAGGCCGAGAAGGATGTGCTCGGTGCCCACGTAGTTGTGGCCGAGCTGGCGTGCCTCCTCAAGCGCGAGCTCCATGACGACCTTCTTCGCCCGCGGCGTGTAGCCGATTTCGCCGCTGACCGGCTGGTTGCCGCGGCCGATGACCTTCTCCACCTCCGCGCGGACGTGGTCGAGGTCGATGCCCAGGTTCTGCAGCGCCTTTGCGGCGATGCCGCTGCCCTCACGAATCAGCCCGAGCAGGAGGTGTTCCGTGCCGACGTAGTTGTAGTTGAGGCGGCGCGCCTCTTCCTGGGCGAGGATGATCACGCGCTGCGCGCGTTCCGAATACCGGCTGTACATCCCTCTCCATCCCCCTTTACGACGTTCTCCTGCGCGGCCGCGCCGTCGCCCGCCGCCCGGCGGCTCACGACGCCCGCGCCTCGGCCCTGCGCAGCGCCGCGCGGATCAGCGCCGCGCGTTTGATGTCGCGTTCGTCCGGGCCGGCCTCCTGGCCCGTCCAGTGCTGCAGGAACGCGGGACGCGTGGCCACGATCAGCTCGTTGAACACCTTCGCGTCCAGTTGCGGCAATATGTGCAGGTCGATGCCCAGCCGCAACAGGGAGCACAGCTCCATGGCCTCGGCGGAAGAGATCCGGCGGGCGTGCGCGAGGACGGCGTACGCTCGCCAGATGCGGTCCTTGAGCGTCTCCCCCATCTGGTTGAGGAGCCGCTCGCGGACGCTGCGCTCGCGGTCGGCCAGCTGGCGGACCGCCTCCTCCATGCGTTGCACGATTTCCCCTTCCGCGCGCCCAAGCGACTGGGCGTTCGAAATCTGATACAGGTTCCCGACGGCCTGGCTGCCCTCGCCGTAGAGCCCGCGCGCCGTCATGCCGTTGTTCGAAAGCGTCATGAGGATACCCTGGATCTGGTTGGCCATCGCCAGGCCCGGCAGGTGCACCATCACCGACGCCCGCAGGCCGGTGCCCACGTTGGTGGGGCACGTCGTCAAGTGGCCCCACTCGGCGTCGAAGGCCCAGGGCAAGCGCTCCGCGAGCGCGGAATCCAGCCGCAGCGCGCGGTCCAGCGCCGGCCGGAGCTGGAGCCCGGCGGCCAGGCACTGGATGCGGACGTGGTCCTCCTCGTTGATCATGACGCTGATGGACTCGTCCTCGGACAGGGCCAGAGCGCCGACGGCCTGCCGGATGTGCGCCGGGCTGGTCAGGTGCTTTTCCACCATCACCTGGCGTTCCAGCGGGCTCAGGGCGTCCAGCCGCACGATGCGCAGCGGCCGTCCCGACTCATCGACCCATCCGCGGAGCGCCTCCGCCACCCTTGCGACGACGCCCTCGGCGGCGGCGCGGTCCATGCGCGGGGGGTAGGGGACGTCGCTCAGGTTGCGGGCCAAGCGGATCCGGCTGGAAAGGACGACGTCCGACGACGGGCCATCGCCACGCATCCAAGAGCTGAGCGCGTTCCCAGGTGCGTCGTGCGCCGACATGGCCGTCACTCCTTCGTAAGCGCGCGGATTTCGTCGCGGAGGCGCGCCGCGTCCTCGTACCGTTCCTCCGCGACCGCTTTCTGAAGTTCGGCTCGTAGGCGGGCGACGCGCTCGGCCGTCGACTCCGGCGCGCCCGGCGAAGGGGCCGCGCCGGCCAGGCCGCGCGTGCCCGCCACAGGTCGCGGGGCGGGTCCGTCGGGCGGGCGGTGCCCCACATGCCGCGCGGCGCCGTGAATCCGGCGGATGGCCGGCCCGAGCTCGCGTCGGAACGCCTCGTAGCAGTTCGCGCAACCCAGCATGCCCGTGCGCGCGAACTCCTGGAACGGCAGCCCGCACGCCGGGCAGCGCCCCGCGGCGCCGGGGCGCGCGGGGGCCGCGGCGGGCGCCGCCGACGGCGAACCCGGTCCGAAGCCGCCGAGCGCCGACAGGAACTGCTCCAACATCCAGGCCGGGCTCTGCATGAGCGGCCCGATCTCGCCCTTTTCCATCGCGCATTGCGCGCAGAGGTGCATCTCCGTCTGGTGGCCGTTCACGCGGCGCGTGACGTGCACGGTGGCCGGACGCTGACCGCACTCTTCACACATGGGTGAGACCCTTCTTTCAACCGTTACAGTTTGCCCGCGGCCGACGTTCTTCCATAAGGAAGGAGCGCGTGCACCATGGCCTTCAGCACACGCGCGCGGACCTGGTCGCGGAGGGGCAGGGGCAGCCCCAGCGCCTCCCGCCCCAGGGCGGCCTGCATGATGGCCGCGGCGCGGTCGTCGATCCAGGACTCCCGGTGGAGCCAGTCGACGACGCCCCGCGCGCGCTCTTCACTGATGTATTCCCCGATCAGGCGCTCCAAGCGTCGGACCCACTCGTCGCAACCTTCGACCTCGACGCGCTCGATGCGCACGTACCCGCCGCCGCCGCGCCGGCTCTCCACGCGGTAGCCGCGCTCCAGGCCGAAGCGCGTCTCCAGCACGTACGTGATCTGCGACGGAGCGCAGCCGAAGCGCTGCGCGAGGTCCGCGCGCCTCAGCGTGACCTGGCCGCCGGAAGACTGGAGGCGGCGAACGATGAAGTCGTGGATTTCATCGGCCAGCGACGCCATGGTTCGACCTCCCATCGTCCCTCCGGTTTGACTTTTACCTTTTTTGACTTTTCTGGTCAAGGGTCTTCGTCTGCGGCGCGACGTGTTGACGTCTCAGGGGCGGGAGCGGCACCTCACCACTCCCGTCCGTGCGCGGGGACTACCTGACTCCGAAACGAACCTCGGCCCAGTGATGGCCCCCATCGACCGTCTTGAAGGTTGTCCACCGTTTCGAAGAGGGACTGCGGACGACCAGCCAGCCGGTGTCGGCGTCGACGAAGTCAAGCTGTGTGACCTCATCCCAGTCGATGCCATCCCGCGCGTCGACCTTTTTCCACGTCTTGCCGCCATCATCGGTGCTCAGCAGCCCCAGCGGGTCCCCGCCCACGGCATACCCGTGGAGCGGATTGACGAAGTCCGCACTGAGATTCCCGCGATCAGGCAGTTGCACATTTCCAGCCCTGGTCCAGGTCTGACCGCCGTCCTGGGTAGAATACACGATCCCGGGCAGATCCGCCGCCCGGTAGTTCACCACGAGCACGCCGCGCCCATCAGAAAACCACTGCGGCGCCGTTGCCCACATGCTGTCGTCGTCATAGCCTTCCGGCAGCGGCAGCTGCGCCTGCCGCCACGTGGCCCCGCCGTCGTCGGTCTTGAAGAGCCACGTGTACGGTCCACGAAATGGTCCGCCAGCGCCAGCATGCCCCGAGAGCCACCCGTGTTTTGCGTCCAGGAAGCTGAGTTCCCCGGCCCACGGCAGGCGGTCGCTCGACGTGGACTCCGTACTGGACACCAGTTTCCAATGTTGCCCGCCGTCCGTCGTGCGGTAGAGGTCAGCCAAATTCGGACCGTTTCCGGATTCGGCCCACTCCAGCCAGCCAATGTCTTCGTTCAAAAACACCAAGCGGATGCCGCCGGTGCGTGGCCGTACGGGCGTGAAGGCGAACGATTTCCATGTCGCACCACCGTCGAACGTATGGTAAATCCGCGGGGCATGGTCATACTCGAAAAGCCAGGCGTTGGAGCCGGAAAACGCCGCGGTAAAGTAACGGCCCAAGTGGTCCGGGGTAACGTCCGTCCAATGGCCGCTTCCGTTTGTGGTGCGCAACACTCTTCCGCGCATCGAGACGGCCCAACCTCGTTCAGAATCAGACATTTCGATATGGGTCAGCGAATCTCCCAATCGGGCGTCGCCCGTCTTGGACTCGGAAAACGATGCTTCTTGGGTTATGGATGGTACGAATTCACTCCGAGGGCGTTGCGCGACCGCCCGTTCGCTTTGTCCTCCGGTCGGTTCCGATGAGGACTTTCCGGACATGCCGCTCGGGACCCAACTGCATGCGGCCAAGGGGATGCTGCTGATCAGAGCGACGGCCACCCACACCTTGTGCAGTCCCGCCACACTCGCTCCAATCCAGCCCAGCCGCCTCATGCGCACACCTCCATGGAACCCGTCCCATCGATCAAGGCATGGATACAGGCGCGTCGATCGAGTATCGGGCGTCGCCCAAACCCAGAACATAAGGGAACGTCGGCGGGACGGCGTCGGGGGTGAACGGTTCCTCACAAATTCTCCGGAAGCGGTCGTCCGTGGGGCCGATGCTTTCTCCCGTCATGAGGTTCAGGGCCTCGCCGTAGGCGCCCGCGTGCGTGAACCAGCACGCGTAATCGCCGCTGAACGCGAACACCCTTGGGTAGATCGCGGTCTTGACAACCGTCCGGTCGCCGATCGTCAAGGCGAAGCCTTGGTCGGTGCTCGCGTACCAGAGCACCAGGCGGAACGCCTTGCCGTGGACCTTTCCGGTCCAACAATCGTATACGCCCTCGTGCGCCGGATCCCCCTGGAATTCTCGGGGCACCCACTCGGACTGGATGCAGGCTTCGTCACGCTTCGCTTGGCCGTCGAACATGCGAGCGTTGTGCACCTCGACTTCAGAGGGCATAGGCGCGCTGATTTCCGACGCCGGTTCTGGATCGGCCACATTCACGGGATGGCCGCCCGGTATGCGCTGTCCGTCCGAGCGGGCCGTCAGGGACGAGCATCCGGTGAGAACCGCCACGGCGGACATCACAATGATCACCGTCTTCGGGACCCTCACCATGTTGAGAACACCCCCAATCCGTTGCTTTACGACGAGACCGGAGCGGCCGGGTTCCAACTATGCCCAAGGACTCGGTTTGACGGGGTTCCAACGCGTCGGTGTGGGATACCTGAGGAGGAGTCCAGCGGCTTTTGACGAACGTTCGTTTCCATAGAGCCTTGTATACAAATATACAGGTATGCAGGGTATCGACCTTCGATCGGGAGGAGTATGGTCATGAAGGCACGAACGCGCGCTTCGCGCCTGTGGGCGCTCGCCGTGCCGCTCGTCGTCGCGTCCCTGCTGCTCTCTGGCTGTGGCGGGTCGCAATCCGCGGGCGGCTCTTCCGAGGGCAACGCCACGGGCGGCTCCAAGTTTCCGTCCGGCGCCATCGAGATCGTGGCGCCCGCTTCGCCCGGGGGCGGTTGGGACCTCACGGCGCGGGCCGTCCAGAAGGCTCTTCAGGATGAGGGCCTAGTCAAGGTCGCGATCAACGTCGTCGACAAGCCGGGCGGCAACGGCATCGTCGGGTGGACCTACCTCAACGGTCACAAGGGCGACGGCCATTACGTCGCCATGAACTCCACGCTGATCTTCTCGAACTACTACCAGGGCAACTGGGACACCACGTGGAAGGACTTCACGCCCATCGCGCGGCTGACCACCGAGTACACGGCCGTCGCCGTGCCGGCGGACTCGCCGTTCCAGACGCTGAAGGACCTCCTTGAGAAGCTCAAGCAGGACCCGTCCTCGGTGTCGATCGCGGTCGCGCCGGGTCTCGGCACGGATGACCACGTCGCGTTCGCGCTCGCCGCGAAGGCGTACGGCGTGGACGTGAGCAAGCTGCGCATGGTCGTGTACGACAGCGGCGGCGACACCACCACGGCCCTCATCGGCCACCACGTCGACGCCGAGGTGGCAAGCGTCTCCGAGGCGGAGGAGCAGGCCAAGGCCGGCAAGCTCCGCGTGCTCGGCATCAGCGCGCCCGAACGCCTGGAGGGGGACGTCGTCAAGGACTTCCCGACCTTCAAGGAGCAGGGCATCGACGTCGAGTTCGCCCACTGGCGCGGCCTGATGGGCCCGAAGGACATGCCCGCCGACCAGGTCGCGTGGTGGGACGAGGTGCTGGGCAAGATGGTCCAGTCCGACACGTGGAAGCAGCTCCTCGCCAACAACGGCTGGGAGGACGCCTACATGGACAGCAAGACCTTCGCCCAGTACCTCGAGGACACCGACAAGACCCTGGGCGAACTGTACAAGGAAATCGGCGTCTCCAAGCGCTGATCGGAGGAGGACGATGCGGGCGCGGCCGCCCGGCCAAGGGCGGCCCGCCCCTTTTCGGGGGGTGTGACCTTGAATCCGAGAGTCAACCGCATCGTCGGCGGCATCGGCGTGGCCGTGGGGCTCTTCTACCTGTTCATGACGTTCCAGATCCGCGCGACCATCGCCGCCGACGCCATCGGTCCGCGGCTCTTCCCCTTCGTGATCTCCGCCGCGATGATCGCCACGAGCGTCTGGACGATCGTCGCCTCCTATATGCCGGGAAAGGCGGAGAGCGAGGACAGGGGGGCGATCGAGTGGACCGGCTGGCCGCTCGTCGCGGCCACGGGCGCGGCGTGCCTGCTGTACGCCGCCCTCTTCGAATGGCTCGGCTTCATGCTGGACACCGCGCTCCTGCTCGTGGCCGTGCTCGCCTACGCGAACCCGGGGCAATGGCGGGTCAACGTGCCCGTGGCGGTGCTGTTTTCCGTGGTGGCCGCCTATGGATTCGACGTGCTGCTCGGCATTCCGCTGCCGGCCGGCCTCGTGCCCCTCTGGGGGGTGAAGTGATTGGACTGGCACGCGATTCTTGACGGTTTCGCCGTCGCCCTGCAATTCCACAACCTTGTGAATCTCTTCATCGGCGTGGTCCTGGGCACCATGATCGGGGTGCTTCCGGGCATCGGCCCGGCGACCGGCGTGGCCCTGTTGATCCCCGTCACGTTCGGGATGGACCCGACGTCCTCGCTCATCATGATGGCCGGCGTGTACTACGGCGCGATGTACGGGGGGTCGACGAGCGCCATCCTCATCAACACGCCCGGCGACGCCTCGGCGGTCATGACGACGATCGACGGCCACAAGATGGCGCTGAAGGGCCGGGGCGGGGCGGCGCTGGCAATCTCGGCGATCGGCTCCTTCTTCGCCGGCACGGTATGCGTCGTGCTGCTCACCCTGCTGGCCCAGCCGCTCGCAAACCTCGCCTTGAAGTTCGGCCCGGCCGAGTACTTCGCGCTCATGGTCTTCGCGCTGTCCGCCGTGACGTCGCTCTCCGGGGCGAGCCTCGCCAAGGGGCTCATGGCCACGGCGTTCGGGCTCATGCTGGCCACGGTCGGCATGGACCTGCAGACGGGCGTCCAGCGCTTCACGTTCGGGTCCCCGTCGCTGATGGACGGCATCGACTTCCTCGTCGTCGTCGTCGGGCTCTTCGCCGTCAGCGAGGTCCTGCTGAACATGGAGAAGGTGGCCAAGGGCGAGCTGCGGCAGCCGCTGAAGTCCGGCCGCGTGTGGCTGACGCGGGAGGAGTGGCGCCAGGCCTGGCCCGCCATCCTGCGGGCGACGCCGATCGGCTTCCTCGTCGGCGCGCTGCCGGGCGCGGGTGGCACCGTGGCCTCCATCCTCTCCTACACCGTGGAGAAGCGCGTCTCGAAGACGCCTGAACGCTTCGGAGAAGGCGCCATCGAAGGCGTGGCCGGTCCGGAGACGGCGAACAACGCCTCGTCCGTCGGCGCGATGATTCCGCTGCTCTCCCTCGGCGTGCCAGGGTCAGGCACGACGGCCGTGATGCTGGGCGCGCTCATGATGTTCGGGCTGCGTCCGGGACCGCTGCTCTTCCATGAGCAGCCGCACCTCGTCTGGGGTCTCATCGACAGCATGTACCTGGGCAACCTGATTCTCCTGATCCTGAACCTGCCGCTCGTCAGCATCTTCGTGAAGCTGCTCGAGGTGCCGATGAAGATCCTGAACCCGATCATCCTGGCGCTGGCCTTCATCGGCATCTACGCCATCAACTACAGCGTCTCCGACCTGTTCCTCGTGGCCATCTTCGGCGTGCTGGGCTACTTTATGAAGAAAGTCGACGTGCCGACGGCGCCCATGGTCCTGGCGCTGATCTTGGGATACACAATGGAACAGTCGTTCCGCCAAGCGTTGCAGGCGAGCCAGGGTTCTCTTGGAATCTTCGTGAGCAGCCCCATCTCCGTCACCCTCCTCCTGCTGGCGGCGGCCGCCATCATCATCCCGCTCGTCACCGCGCGCCGGACCGGCACCGTGGTCGTCGAGGACGCGGAGGCGTGATCGGGGGTGCTCGCATGACGCGTGATCGCGATCAGCGGGCCAGGCTGCGCGAGCGCCTGGCCCAGCCGGGGGTCCTCGTGATCCCGGGCGCGCACGACGCGGCGGTGGCGCGCGTGGTGCAGGCGGCCGGCTTCGAAGCGGTCTACGTCAGCGGCGCGGCCACGGCCAACGCCGTGTTCGGCCTGCCGGACATCGAGCTCGTCGACCGGACGGAGATGGCGGCGCACGCCGGCCGCATCGCCGCCGCCGTCGACATCCCCGTGATCAGCGACGCCGACACCGGCTACGGGAACCCCTTGGCCGTCGTGCGCACGGTGGACGTGTTCGAGCGCGCAGGTGTGGCCGGCATCCACCTGGAAGACCAGGTCTCGCCGAAGCGCTGCGGCCACCTGGACGGCAAGGACGTCGTGCCGGTCGAGGACATGGAGGCCAAGATCCGCGCGGCGGTCGAAGCCCGGCGCGACCCGGACTTCCTCATCATCGCCCGCACGGATGCCCGCGCCGTGCACGGTTTCGACGATGCCGTGCAGCGCGCGCTCCGCTACCGCGCGGCCGGCGCGGACGCCATCTTCCCGGAGGCGCTGCAGAGCGAGGAAGAGTTCGCGGCCTTCGCGCGGCGCGTGCCGGGGCCGCTGGTCGCCAACATGACGGAGTTCGGCAAGACGCCGTACCTGTCCGCGGCCGACTTCGAACGGCTCGGGTACAAGGTGGTGCTCTTCCCCGTCACCTCGCTGCGCGTGGCGTTGAAGGCCGTCGAGGAGGCGATGCGCCGCCTGCGTGCGGAGGGCACCCAGCGCGGGTTCCTCGACCGCATGCAGACGCGCGCGGAACTCTACGAGCTCGTCGACTATCCGGGCTGGAAGAAGCGCGAGGCACGGTACGCGTCGGTCTAGGCAGCGCCGCGGCGGAGGGAGGCGCGTGTCCATCTCAAGGAACAGGACGAGCATGGCCCGCGACTGGGCGTATGAACGGCTGGCCCAAGCCATCGTCGAGGGCGAGCTGCGCCCGGGCGAGCGACTCGTGGAAATGCGGCTGTCCGAGCGGTTCCAGGTGAGCCGCACCCCGTTGCGGGAAGCGCTGCAGCGCCTGGAGCAGGAAGGCCTCGTGGAGCGCCTGCCCTCCGGACGCATGGCCGTCGCGCGGCTGACGCCGGAGCGCGCCGCGCAGCTCTTCTCGGTGCGGGCCGTGCTGGAGGCGCTCGCCGCGTACGAGGCCGCGGGGCGGTTTACGGATGAGCAGGCCGAGCGGCTGCGGGCGCTCGCGGACGAGATCGAGCTGGCCGCGCAGCAGGGGCGCCACCGGGACGTGTCCCGCCGCGGCGCGGAGTTCCACGCGCTGGTCCATCATGTCAGCGGCAACCAGGTGGCGTCCGCGCTGCTCGACGTGATCCGCGCCCAACTGCAGCGGTACCGCAAGCTCGGTCCCGAGGGCGAGCCCGGCCGCAGCGCGGCGGCCGCGAAGGAGCACCGGCGCATGTGCGAGCTTCTCCTGGCCGGCGAGCGGCGCCGCGCGGCGCTGGCGATGTACCGCCACGTGATGAACTCCCGCGACGCGGTGCTGCGCGTGCTGACCGCGGAAGGCGGGCGATGACCGTTGCGCGTCCGGCTCCCCGCCTGGTACGCGCTCGTGCTGGCCACGAACGCGCTGGTCCATGCGACGGTCTACGCCATCCGGCCGCTCGCCACGTACCGGGCGCTCGAACTGCACGCGGGGCCGGCGGAGGTCGGCGCCGTGGCGTCGACGTTCGCACTCTTCTCCTTCTTCATGGCCGTGCCGGCGGGGCGGTGGGTCGACCGCTGTGGCGAGCCGCCGTTCATCCTCGCCGGCAGCGTGCTGACGACGCTCGGCGCGCTCCTCGCCGGATGGGCGGGTTCGGTCACGATGCTCGCCGCCACGCAGGCGTTTCTCGGCCTCGGCCACCTTCTGGCGGTGGTCGCCAGCCAGGCGCTCATCGCCAACCGCACGGACGAGTCCATCCGTGACGACCGCGTCGGCCTGTACACGGTGATGGCATCCCTGGGGCAGCTCGCGGGTCCTGCGCTGGTGAGCCTTGTCGCGGGAAGCGGCGGCGAGCGCAACCTGCAGCCCGCGTTCTGGCTGGGGGCGGCGCTCACGGCCGTGGCCGGCGCGCTGGCGTGGCCGCTCGCGAAGAGCGCGGGCGCGGGCGCGGCGCGCGGCCATGCCCGCGCGGCGGGCGCCGGCGCCGGCCGTGCCGGCGCGAGGGTGCCCGCGGGTTTCGGCCAGGTGGCGCGCATCCTCCGCCGGCCGGGCATGATCCCCGCCATGCTGGCCAGCCTCACCGTGCTTTCCAGCATCGACATCCTCAGCGCCTATCTGCCCGTCCTGGGCGAGATTCGGGGGCTGCCGGTCTCCGTGGTGGGGCTGCTCCTCTCCGTGCGGGCCGCCCTGTCGATGGTGTCGCGCCTCTTCATGGCCGCGCTGCTCCGGCGCTTCGAGCGCGGTCCCCTGCTCTTCGCCTGCATGGCGCTGCCGGCGCTGGCCGTGGCCGCGCTGCCGTGGATGCCCAGCGTCGCGGGCCTCTGCGCGCTCATGGCCGTCGCCGGGCTGGGTCTGGGGCTCGGCCAGCCGCTCACCATGACGTGGGTGGCGAACCGCGCCCCGCGTGACCAGCGCGGCACGGCGCTGGGCGTGCGGTTGAGCGGCAACCGGCTGGGACAGCTCGTCATGCCGGCGATGGTCGGCTCCATCGCGGGCGCGTTGGGCGAGGCCGCGATTTTCTGGGTCGTCGCGGGATGGTTGCTGCTGGCCGCTCTCTGGGTGGTGCGCGCGCCGTTCGGCGAGCACGACCCCGTCCCCGCCGCGCCGGGCGACGCCTCTTCGACCGCGTCCGGCGGCGCCGCCGCGGCCGCGCGCGGCCCGTTCTCGCGCGGCATGGGCGGCCCGGACGGGTTCTAGCCCGCGCCGGCGGCCGCGCGCCCCGCACTAGTTCCCCGCGTTCAGCGCCTGGCTCACCGCCGCCTGGCAGGTGCTCTGGTCGCCGAACTTCGGCAGCGGCGGCGCGTCCGGATCCGGCTTGAGGGCGTCCGGCTTGTAGCAATTGCCGGCGTTCCACAGGAGCCAGCCCGTCGCGCCGTTCTTCTCCGCGGCGTCGATCTCCGCGCGCACCATCGCCGGGGTGTAGTGCACGCCGTAGAGGCTGAAGTCCTGCAGCCACGGGCGTACGAGCGCCCCGCCCACGGGCCGCCGTCGCAGGGCGTCCTGCATCGTGTGCATCACCGTCTCCGCCGGGGCGGCGTTCGGATTCGGCAGCCCGAACGTGTACGGCGCGTAGTGCGACGGATAGGCCATCGGCGAGACGAAGTCGACGGCGCCGGCCGCCTCCTCCCAGTGCTGGCCGATCATCTGGTCATCCAGCGCCGTGGGGATCAGCCCGAAGATGTCCGCCGAGACGGGGACGCCCATCCGGCCCAGTTCCGCGCGCGCCGTCTCAAGGAAGCTCGTGATCGCCTGCACGCGCGTGCGGCCGTCCGCGCCCGGGTACCGCGCTTGGCTGATGGCGCCGTCGCTGGGGAAGCGGACGTAGTCGAACTGGATCTCGTCAAAGCCCATGCGCACAGCTTCGCGCGCGATGGCGAGGTTGTACTTCCACACGTTCTCGTTGTACGCGTTCATCCACGCGGCGCCCGTGCGGTCGCGCCAGACGCCGCCGCGCGCGTCCTGGACGGCCCACTCCGGGTGCGCCTTCGCGAGCCCGCTGTCCTTGAACGTGACGATGCGCGCGATGGCGTAGATGTGCTTCCTGTGCAGTTCCTGCAACTGCTCCTTGAGGTGCGGGATCTCCACCTTGATCGCGCCCACCGAGCGCACGAACGGATCCTGGCTGTCGTAGAGGACGTGGCCGTCCTCCTTGACGTCGATGACGACCGCGTTGAGTTCCGTGCGCTCCACGAGGCGGATGAGCGTGTTCCACATCTTGGGCGTGCCGGCGGCCGCCCCGGAGATGTAAATGCCGCGGAAGTCCTTCGGATGGTTCGCCTTGTACGAGGCGAGGAGCTGGCCGAACTCTTCCGACGAGAGCGGCGCCGGGGGTGGCGTCAGCGAGCGCGCGGCCGCGCTGCTCGGTTCGCTCGCGGCCGCCGGGCGGTCGCCGGGACCGGGCGTCGACGCGGAGGGCGACGCTGCGCGCTCGTGGGGCAGCGCGTACCAGGTCCCGGCCGCGCTGGCGGCGAGCAGCGCGGCAAGCCCCAGGACGAGGACCGGAAGGCGACGCCGGTTCAGGCGCCGTCTGGGATTGGGTTGAGGGGTCGGCGTCGTGGCGATGGCGCATCACCTTTTCCGGAGGGCGGCCGAACGTGGCCTTGGATTTGCGTGTCAGCGATTTGGACGGATGACGATTCCCCGAAGTGCCCGCCGCACCCTTCCGGTTTCCGGCGCTTGTTCGCTCCAATTTCTAGCGCCGGTTCGGTCCGCTCCCCCGTCCGGAGCCGACGACTTGCGCCAGCCGCGCCCGCGCCGCGTCCGCGGCCGCCGCGGCCTCTTGAGGAGACCAGGCCACCGCCTGCGCGAGCCGGTCCGTCATGCGGGCCACCTCGGGGTGATGGGCCGCGTACGCGCGCCACGTGCCGGTGTCGAGCGCGCGGGTGGACGCGGGCAGGCGGCCGGCCTGCGTGGCCCAGACGGCCTGCTGGGAAGGCTCGGAGAGGAAGGCGGCGAACTCGGCTGCCGCCGCGCGGCTGCGGGGCGCCCCGTAGGGCAGCAGCGCGAGCGCGCGCACGTGCAGCGGCGTGCCCGGCAGCGCGGAGACCATGAACGCGGCATGCCCCCCGAGGGCCGCCTCCAGCGCGCCGAGGTCGCTGGCGCGGGCGAGGACGGCGCCCGCCCGGCCGCTCAGGAACGCGGCGACCGGATCCTGCGCGGGCCAGAGATCTCCGTCGTGCACCCAGCGGGCGAGTTGCGCCACCGCGGCGTCTCCGCCCGCGCCGGTGAGCACGTCCGCGCCCGGCGCGGCGGTCGGCGTGCCCGCCGGCGCCGCAAGGGGTTTCGCGCCCGTGGCGGCGGCGGTGGCGAGCGCAGCCACAAGATCGGCGTCGTCGCGCCCGAACGCCAGCCCGGGCAGCAGCTGGCCGCCCGACTGGGCGACGGCCGACGCGCTCGCCCGCGCGAGTCCGGTGAGCTGCGACCAGTCCGCCGGCGGAGCGAGCAGGAAGCCCACGCGGGTGTAGACGACGTCGAGGTCGACGTCGATGGGCGTCGCGAGGAGCGTCCCGCCCGCGCCGGGCCCCGCTCCCTCGTCTCCGCCGCTCACCGCGCGCGCCGCCGCCGACTGCAGCGCGCGGCCCACAGATGGCGCGGGCGGCACAAGGGCGCCGGCCGCCGCCAGCTCGCCCAGCGAAGCGGCATCGAGCATCACGGCCTGGGGTGCCGGCATCCGGCTCGTGGCGGCGCCCAGCGCCGCGGCGACCAGCCGCGCGCCGGGCCCGCCGGCCGCAGGCGTGCCGCCGGCGGCGTTCTCGGACGGCGCGGGGCCGCTACTACGGTTCGAAGACCCCGCTTCGCTCCCCGTCCCCGTACCGCCCGCGGTCGACGTCCCCTCGTCCAGGTACGACTCCGGCGCCACGATCCGAACCCGTACCCGGTTGCCTTGGGCGGTTTCGAACTGGCGTGCCAGCACCCGGAGCGCGGTCGCCTCGATCGGGTCGAGTTCGGCCAGCACCACGACCTCGACGGGCGCGGCCGTCTCGTTCGGCGCGGGCGGGACCGGGCGGACGGCCGGCGCGCATGCCGACAGCGCCAAGGCCGCGGCCAGCATGGCCGCGACCTCCAACCGCCTGCGGGTCCCCGGCCGGCCTGCGGCGCCCACGCCGGAGCCGCGCTTCCATCCCATAAAGCCCGCTCCGCCGCGTTTCATTCGAGAACCTCGTACACCAGGGGAGGCCGCTCGACCGGATCCTCGGACAGGACGAGCGCCGCCTGCAGGGCGGCGGCCGCCGCCTCGGCCGCTTCCGCGGTCCGCGCGTGCACGTGCGCCCACGGCTCGCCGCACTCGACGGCGTCGCCCACCTTCTTCGCCAGCACGACGCCGACGGCCGGGTCGATCGCGTCCTCCTTCTTGCGCCGCCCGGCGCCGAGCGCCAGCGCGACCTCGCCCACGCACAGGGCGTCGAGCCGCGCCACGTATCCCCCGGACGGCGCCGCCACCGGCCGCACGTGCGGCGCCTTGGGCAGGCGCCACGGCTCCTCGACGACGCGCGCGTCCCCGCCCTGGGCCTCGATCATGCGGCGCAGGCGCTCCGCGGCCGACCCGTCCCGCAGCAGTCGCTCCAGGCGCTCGCGCGCGGCCGGCGGCGCCTCTCCCGTGGCCAGCGCCACGAGCCGGCCCGCCAGCTCCAGCGAGAGCTCGACGAGGTCGTCCGGCCCCTCGCCGCGCAGCGCGGCGATGGCCTCCGCCACCTCCAGCGCGTTGCCCACGGCGCGCCCCAGCGGCTGGTCCATGTTCGAGAGCACCGCCGCGACGCGCCGCCCCAAGCGTCGGCCGAGGGCGATCATCGTCCGCGCCAGCTCCCGCGCGCGTTCCACGTCCTTGACGAAGGCGCCGGCGCCGACCTTCACGTCGAGCACGATCACGTCCGCGCCGCCCGCGATCTTCTTCGACATGATGCTGGACGCGATGAGCGGCAGGCTGTCGACGGTCGCGGTGACGTCGCGGATGGCGTACAGCCGCTTGTCGGCCGGCACGAGCCGCTCGGTGGCGGCGGCGACGGCAAGGCCGACGCGCTTCACCTGCGCGACGAACTCGTCGATCGGCAGCGCGGTGCGGAAGCCGGGGATGCTCTCCAACTTGTCGATGGTGCCGCCCGTGTGGCCCAACCCGCGGCCGGAGAGCTTGGCCATCGGCACGCCGGCGGCCGCGGCGAGCGGCGCCACGACGAGCGTGGCCTTGTCGCCGACGCCGCCCGAGCTGTGCTTGTCCCCTTTCACGCCGGGAATCGAGGACAGGTCGACGGTCTCGCCCGACAGCGCCATCGCGTGCGTCAGCACGGCCGTCTCCGCGGGCGTGAGCCCGCGCAGGTAGGCCGCCATGCACCAGGCGGCGACCTGGTAGTCGGGCACGGCGCCGCTCGCCACGCCGGCGACGAAGCTGCGCAGCGACGCCTCGTCGTGCTCGCGGCCGTCACGCTTATCCGCGATGAAACGAACGACGTCGAACGTCACGACGGATCCCCCGGGGCGGCCGGCCCGGCGGCGCGATCCGGCCCGGCGAGGTGCGCGGCGTGGAAGGGCACGGCGAGCATGTCCGAAAGGGGCCGCACGAGCGGCCGGCCGCGCGCGTCCTCCAGGATGACGGGGAGCCGCGGGTTGAATTCCAGCAGAAACTGCAGGCAGGCGCCGCACGGCGGGCACGGGGCGGCCCGCTTGCCGACGACGGCGATGGCGCGGAAGTCCCTGGCGCCCTCGGACACGGCCTTCACCGCCGCCGTGCGCTCGGCGCAGATCGTCAAACCGTACGAGGCGTTCTCCACGTTGACGCCCTCGAAGATGCGGCCGTCACCCGTAAGCAGCGCCGCGCCGACGGGGAAGCGGGAGTACGGGACGTAGGCCCGCTCCGCCGCGGCGTGGGCGGCCGCCAGCAGCCGCCGCGCCTCCTCCTCGGGCACCGGGCGCCCGGCGCCCTCCGCGCCGCCCTCCTGCTCCGCCCCGCTCACGACGCCACCTCCTCCGCCGCGCGGCGGCGCGCCGGCGCCACCTCGTGGCAGCGGCGGCAGCGCGCCTCGTACGCCTCCGCGCCGCCGATGACGACGAGCGGGTCGTCCTCCGCCGCCGGCCGGCCGTCGATGAGGCGTTGCGTGAACATCGCCGGCTCCCCGCAGCGCACGCAGATGGCCTTGAGCTTCGTGACCTCGTCGGCCATGGCCATCAGCGCCGGCATGCAGCCGAAGGGCCGGCGCGCGAAGTCGAGGTCGAGGCCGGAGACGATCACGCGCCGCCCGCTGTCGACGAGCCGCTGCACCACCTCGACGAGCTCCTCCGAGAAGAACTGCGCCTCGTCGATCGAGACGACCTCGGCGCCGCACTCGTTCGCCATCACGAAGATCCGGTCCGTCTCGCCGACGGGCAGCGGCACCGCGTCGACGCGCCGCCCGTCATGGGAGAAGACGGCCTCCGCGGCGTAGCGGTCGTCGATCGCCGGCTTCACGATGAGCACCCGCCGGCGCGCGATGAGCGCCCGCCGCGTGCGGCGGATCAATTCCTCGGTCTTTCCGGAGAACATGCTTCCCGTGATCACTTCAAGGTGTCCAACGGGCACGCTGGGTTCCCTCCATGGAAGCGGTTCCATCGTACCAACCCCGGCGGGCGGCCACCATAGGCGGCGCTCCGCGCCCGGCTGTCAACGGATGCCAAGGGCGCGGCGCACGTCCTCGAGGCGCTCCGCCGGCGCCAGGAGCTGCACGCGCTTGGCCTGCCGGTCGAAGTTGCGGGAAAGGTTCGGCGCGACGAGCGAGATCGACGGATCGGCCGTCGTGCCGGCGACGCGCCCGCCGAAGCGGTCGAGCACCGGCACCTCGAAGAACAGCTCCTTCCCCCGCCCCGCCACGTCGAACAAGAGGCCGTGGTCCGGCAGGTCGACGCCCGCCGCGCGCAGCGCGCGCGCCGTGTCCTCGGCCAACGCCTGCTGTTCCCAGTAGCCGGCGTCCAGGGCCTGCGCGAGCAGTTCGCCGACGGACCGCGGCAGCTTGCCGCTCTCAATCTCCGCGAGCGTGGCGTCGGCGACGCGCCGGTACAGCTGGCGCCCCGGCGCCGACAGGCGCGCGACGAGCTCCCGCGTGGACGCCACCGGCGCCTCGGCCAGCCGGCTCAGCGCCTGGGCGTCGTCCAGGTCGATCCACTCCTCCTGCGTGAGCCCGCCGAGCCGCATCGCGTCCGCGGCGGCCCGCTTGAGCATGGCCTGCGCCGCGCGCACCGTGTGGTGCCAGTACACCTCGCGGTACATGAGGTACGAGGCGAAGATGATCGTCTCCACGGCCGAGACGCCCTTCGGCGTCACGGCGAGCGCCGACCCGTCCTCCGTGAAGTCGACGGCCTGCAGCAGCCGCTCGCTGTCGATGACGCGCCCGTACGGGACGCCCACGTGGTTCGAGTCGCGCTGAAGGTAGTCGAGGCGGTCCGGGTTGAGGGCGCCCGCGAGCATCTCCGCGAGCCGGCGGCCCATCGCGTCGTCCGGAGGATGTTCCTCGTCGATCACCGCGGCGACGCGTTCCGGATCCAGCCCCCACGCGTCCCGCAACACGGCGACGACGCCCTCGTCCTGCAGGATGATGGAGCGCGCGCGGGCGTCATGCCGCTGGATGCGGATCCGCCCCTCCGGGTCCGGCGGCAGGTCCTCCAGCGTGTGCGAGAACGGGTAGTGGCCGACGTCGTGAAGCAGCGCGGCGCAGAGGAACGTGGCGCAGGCCTCCGGGTCGAGGAACTCCGCCCCGCGGCGGGGCAGGAGGTTCAGGAGCAGGCGGCGCGCCAGCTCATAGGTGCCCAGGGAATGCTCGAAGCGGGTGTGCGTGGCGCCCGGGTAGACGACGCTCGCCAGTCCCAGCTGGCGCACGCCGCGCAGGCGCTGGAGCGGGCGCGTGTCGATGAGCGCGCGCAACCGCGTGGAGGTGCCGACGTTACCCGTCAGCGGGACGCGGATCGGGGGCAGGCCCTCCTCCACCCCGCCCAGCTCGGGCACGCGCCGCAGCCACGTGTCGGGAATCGGTCGCAATCGATTCGCCTCCACGCGTTCTGTTCCACGGCGGGGGCCTGTCCCCTGTCGGTTCAGGGCGTGGTGGCCGAACCCGGCGCGATGCGCGCGTACCAGCCGAGCACGGCGCGCGCGTAGGCGTTGGGGCGCTTCACGCCGTCGCCGGCGTTGTAGGACGTGAGCGCCATGGCGGCGTCGCCGCGGTAGGCGCGCAGGCGGTCGGCCAGGTAGGCGACGGCGATGCGGATGTTCCAGTCCGGGTCGAAGAGCAGGGTCGGGTCGAAGCCGTCGATGCCGAAGACGTTGCGCGCCACGAGGCGCGCCGTGCCCGGCAGCACCTGCATGAGGCCGATCTCGCCGGCGGAGCCGACTTCATCCGGGTTGAAGTCGCTCTCCACCTTGATGACGCTGACGACGAGCCACGGGTCGACCCCGCGCCGGCTCGCCTCGCGGACCACGGCCTCCGCGATGGAGGCCCGGGTCCCGGCAGGCAGCGCCGCGTAGTGGGCGTCCAGCCAGGCGGCCAGGGCATCGCGGGTGACGGTCTCAGCGAGCCAGGCCTGGGCGGCATCGGCGGGCGCCGCCGCACGCAGCGCGTGCGGCCTGGCCGACGCCGCCCGCGCGCCGGGGGCGGGGG
>JADGHN010000003.1 GCA_019683875.1 Clostridia bacterium | reverse complement strand
GTCACGACTTGCGGTAGGCCTCCACCAGAAGCTGGGCCACTTCGGGGCGGGAGAATTCGGGGGGCGGGCACTCGCCGCGGGACAGCATCTCCCTCACGCGCGTGCCGCTCAGTTGCACGTGGTCCTCGTCGCCGTGCGGACAGGTGCGCGTCGTCGCCATGCTGCCGCACACCCGGCAGTAGAACGCGTGCTCGAACCGCAGCGGTTCGATGCCCAGCAACTCGGGCGGGAGGCGGTCGAAGATCTTCTGCGCGTCGTACGTGCCGTAGTAGCGGCCGACGCCCGCGTGGTCGCGGCCGATCACGATGTGCGTGCACCCGTAGTTGCGCCGCACGATCGCATGGTGGACGGCCTCACGCGGCCCGGCGTAGCGCATCGCGGCCGGGTAGGCGGCGAGGACCACCCGCTCGCGCGGATAGTACCGGTCCAGCAGGGCCTCGTACGTGCGGAAGCGCACGTCGGCAGGGACGTCGTCCTCCTTGGTGGCGCCGACCAGCGGGTGCAGAAGCAGCCCGTCGCAGATTTCCAGGGCGCACTTCTGGATGTATTCATGCGCGCGGTGCACCGGGTTTCGCGTCTGGAAGGCCACGACCCGCCGCCAGCCGCGCTCCTGGAAGATCCTGCGCGTGTCCAGGGGGTCGAGGTGGTACTGCGGAAAGGCAGGCTGAGGCCGCTTCGCCAGCCACACCGGCCCGCCCACGAGCACGTCGCCCTGGGCGTAGAGGCGTGCCACGCCCGGGTGACGCTCCTCCGCGGTCCCGAACACGGCGCGCGCCTCGGCCCTCTTGTCGTAGCGGAAGACGTGCTCGACGTGCATGAGGCCGATCACCGCGCCGGACGGTTCGCACAGGGCCACGGTCTCGCCCTCGTCCGGCGCCTCGCCCGCGTCGACCGCGAGGGTGACGGGGATCGTCCACGGGAGGCCGCTCGCCAACTGCATCCCTTGAAGGACGGAGCGGTAGTCCTCTGGGCCCATGAAGCCTTCGAGAGGGCTGTACGCGCCGACGGCGATGAGCTCCAAGTCCGCCACGGCGTGCGCCGGCAGGCGCAGGCGCCGCAGGCGGCGGGCCTCCTCCAGGGCCTGTCGAGCCTCTTCTCCCTTGAGGACGCGCTGCACAAGGAGACCGCCGTACGGCGCGATGGGGCCGGGGGCATGCAATCGCGTGTCCGCCTTACGCATGAAGTCCACACTCCAGCTTGCCCTTGCCCCGCCAGCGGCCGCTGCGGGGGTCTTCGCCCTCGCCCACGGGCGTCGTGCACGGGAAGCAGCCGATGCTCGGGTAGCCGCGGTCGTGGAGCTCGTTGTACGGCACGTCGTGCCTGGCGATGTAGTTCCAGACGTCCTTGTACGTCCAACGCACGAGCGGGTTGACCTTCACGAGCCCGAACTTCGCGTCCCACTCCACGGGCTTCGCCCGCGCGCGCGTCGGCGCCTGCTCGCGCCGGATGCCCGTGATCCACGCGCGGTAACCCTTCAGCACCCGTTCAAGCGGCTCGACTTTGCGCATGCGGCAGCATGCGTCGGGGTCGCGCTCCCACAGGCGGGGGCCGTAGCGCTGCGCCTGCTCCTCCACGGTCAAGTCCGGCAGCACCTGGATGAGTTCGACGGGATAACGCGCGGCGATCCGGTCCCGCACCGCGTACGTTTCGGGGAAGTGGAGGCCGGTGTCCAGATAGAAGGCCTTTGCGCCCGGTTGCACGCGGCACATCATGTCCAGCAGCACGACGTCTTCCGCCCCGAAACTGCAGGCGAGTACGATATCCGGGTGGAATTGTTCCATCGCCCAGCGGACGATCTCTTCCGCCGGCGCGGTCTCCAGGCGCTCGGCTTCATCCGCCAGCCGCGCCGCCGTCCACTCGACGTCTCGTGTGGCCAACGCCTCATCCTCCTCGTTGAGTGGTCTCGCGTCTCTCCCATGCTATGGGGGTCTCGCGGGGGGCGAGCCTGTTCACGGCGAGGTGCAACGGAATGTCCAGGCAGGACGATGACGCGCGCGCGGCGGCGTGGGCGCAGCTGGAGGAGGACATCATCCGGTGCCGCGCGTGCCCGCGGCTCGTGGAGCACCGGGAACGGGTCGCGCGGGAAAAGCGGCGGATGTACCGGGACGAGACCTACTGGGGCAAGCCGGTGCCGGGCTTCGGGGATCCCGAGGCGCGCCTGTGGATCGTCGGGCTCGCGCCGGCGGCGCACGGGGCGAACCGGACCGGTCGGATGTTCACCGGCGACCGCTCCGGGGAGTGGCTCTTTCGTGCCCTCCATCGTGCAGGGTTCGCGAACCAGCCGACCAGCGTGTCGCGGGACGACGGCCTCCAACTCCGGGACGCCTTTGTCAGCTCGCCGGTGCGGTGCGCACCGCCGGACAACCGGCCCTCGCGCGAGGAGCTCCTGCGGTGCCGGGGCTTCATGCTGAGGGAGGCGCAGCTGCTCCGGCGCGTGCGTGTTGTCGTCGCCCTGGGCCGGTTCGGCACGGACGCGTTCCTCGGCCTCCTGCGAGAGATGGGCGCGCGGCCCGCGCCCGTGGTCTTCGGCCACGCGCGGCGCCACGACCTCGGCCCCGGGCTGCCCGTCCTTGTCACGTCGTATCACCCGTCGCAACAGAACACGCAGACCGGGCGGCTCACGGAAGAGATGTTCGACCGCGTCTTCGCGCTGGCGCGCGAGATCCTGGCGGAGGACGACGCCGCGACGTCCCCGCCCGCGGAGACGCCGCGGCGCCTCAAGACCCGGGAGGGATGAAGGGCGTCTCGTCCGGCCGATCGAAGAAGACGTGTTCCGCCCGCAGTTGGCCACCTTCGGGCCATAGCCAGCCGAAGGAGAAGTGCGGCGCGCGGCGGCGGTCCGTGGGCGAGCCGGGATTGAACATGAGGCAGCCTTCGCGCGTGGCGCGGTGCGGTTCGTGGCTGTGGCCGAAGACGACGGCGTGGACGTGGCGTTCCTGGCTCGCAAAGGCGCGGAAGGCGCGGTCGGGCGTGTCGCGCCCGGGGCCCGCGTGGCCGTGCACCAGGCCCACGCGGAAGGAACCCAGCGCCACCACCCGTTTTTCCGGGAGGAGCGGCCACACGTCGGGACCGTCGACGTTGCCCCGCACGGCATGCACGGGGGCGAACGCCTCAAGGACGGTGAGCACGTCGGCGGCGACGAGGTCGCCCGCGTGCAGGATGAGGTCTCCGGGACCGAGCGCGGACAGGGCCCGGTAGACGATGGCGGGCAGGTCGGAGCCTCGCGCCGGCAGGTGCGTGTCCGACAGCACGAGCGCCTTCATGGCAGCCATGATACCATTCGACGCATGCGAGGGATGCCGGATGGAACGGGCGTTGCTCGTCGTCGCCCACCGGCGGCGCGACGGCTGGACGGCGCAGGACGAGGCGGACGAGCTCGCGTCCCTCGCGCGCAGCGCGGGCGCGGAGGTCGCCGGCGTCGTCGTGCAGAGCCGGCCGCAGGCCGATCCGGCGACGCTGATCGGACGCGGCAAGGTGGAGGAAGTGAGGGCGGAACTCGAGCGCGCGGGCGCCACGCTCGTCATCGTCGCGCCGGAACTGACGCCCGCCCAGCAGCGCAACCTGGAACGCGCCCTCGACACCGTGGTGCTGGATCGCACGCAACTCGTGCTCGACATCTTCGCGCAGCGGGCCCGCTCGCGTGAAGGCGCGCTGCAGGTGGAACTGGCCCAGCTCCGCTATCTCCTGCCGCGCCTGGCCGGCATGGGGCGGGCGCTGTCCCGCCTCGGCGGCGGCATCGGCACGCGGGGACCTGGAGAGACGAAGCTCGAAGCGGACCGGCGCCGCCTGCGCGAGCGCATCCGCGCCCTGGAACGGGAGATCGAGGCCGTGCGGCGCCACCGGACGGTGCTGCGGGCCGGACGCGCGCGCCTCGAGTTGCCGATGGTGGCGCTCGTCGGGTACACCAACGCGGGCAAGTCGACGCTCTTCAACGCCCTCACGGGGGCCGGCGTTCACGCGGAAGACGCGCTCTTCGCCACCCTGGACCCCACGTCGCGCCGGGCGGAACTCGGCGGCCGCGCCGTCATCCTGACGGACACCGTCGGCTTCATCCACGACCTGCCGCATTCGCTCGTCGCCGCCTTCCGCGCCACGCTGGAAGAGGCGGCGCTGGCCGACCTGCTCCTGCACGTGGTCGACATCAGCCGGGACGGGTGGGAGCAGCGGATGTCCGCCGTCGAAGACGTGCTGGACGAAATCGGGGCTGGCGACGTGCCCCGCCTCGTGGCCCTCAACCAGATCGACCGCCTGCCCGGCGGCGCCGCCGAGGCCGCGCGCCGCGTCCCGGAGGGCGTGCCCGTCTCGGCCCGCACGGGGGAGGGCCTGGCCGAGCTGGGTGCGGCGGCCGCCGCGCTCCTCGCCCGCCAGGAGCGGACCGAGGCGTGGCTCGTCCCGTACGACCGGCTGCGCGTGCTCGACTGGCTGCGACAGGCGGGCCGCGTGGAACGGGAGGAGTACACGGACGCGGGCGTCCGCGTCGTGGCCCGCTGCGACGAGGCGACGGCCCGTCGCGTGGCGCGCGCCCTCGCCGGGTCGCCGGCCACGCGCGGCTGATTCCGCGGGGCGACCCGCGTTCCCGACCTTTCGAAGGAGGCCGATGGCATGCAGACCTTCGACGTCGAACGCCATTTCGCGGCCAGGCGCGACCGCCACCTGGCCGAACTCATGGAGTTCCTGCGCATCCCCAGCATCAGCGCGCTCTCCACCCATCGTGCCGACGTCCGCCGCGCGGCCGAATGGCTGGCGGACCGCCTGCGCCGGGCGGGGCTCGAGCACGTGGCGGTCGAGGAGACCGGCGGCCACCCGGTCGTCGTCGGCGACTGGCTCCACGCGCCCGGCGCGCCGACGGTGCTCATCTACGGCCACTACGACGTGCAACCGGTCGATCCGGAGTCGCTGTGGACGACGCCGCCCTTCGAGCCGCAGATCCGCGACGGCCGCCTGTACGCGCGCGGCGCCAGCGACGACAAGGGCCAGACGTTCATGCACGTCCTGGCCGTCGAAGCTTGGCTCGAGGAGACGGGACGGCTGCCGGTCAACGTCAAGTTCCTCGTCGAAGGCGAGGAGGAGGTGGGCAGCCGCCACTTGGACGCGTACGTGGAGCGGAACCGTGACCGCCTGGCGGCGGATGTCGTCGTCGTCAGTGACACGCCGATGTTCGCCGCGGGACGTCCGGCCGTCTGCTACGGGCTGCGCGGCATCGCGTCCATGGAAGTGCGCGTGCAGGGTCCGGCCAGCGACCTGCACTCCGGCCTTTATGGCGGCTCCGTGCTGAACCCCATCCAGGCCCTCGTGGCGCTTCTTGCCAGCCTGCACGATGCAGACGGCCGCGTGGCCGTGCCCGGCTTCTACGACGACGTCCGTCCGCTGTCGGCGGAAGAGCGGGACGCCTTCGCGCGCCTTCCCTTCGACGAGGAGGCCTACCGGCGCCAGCTGGGCGTCCCCGCGCTCTTCGGGGAGCCGGGGTACACCACCCTGGAGCGCGTCTGGGCGCGCCCCACGCTGGAGTTCAACGGCATCAGCGGCGGGTTTCAGGGGGAGGGCGGGAAAACCATCGTGCCGTCCTGGGCGTCGGCGAAGATCAGCTGCCGCCTTGTGCCCGACCAGGACCCGGAGAAGGTGCTCGACGCGATCGAGCAGCACCTCCGAGCCCGCGCGCCGCGCGCGGTCGAGCTCACGATCGAAAGGGGCGCGGGCAGCCCGGCGTCGATCGTGCCGCTGGACCACCCGGCCGTGCGCGCGGCTGCCCAGACGCTTCAGGAGACGTACGGCCAGCCGGCCGACTTCATTCGCATGGGAGGCTCGATCCCCATCGTGCAGACCTTCCGCGAGCGTCTCGGCGCGCCGGTCGTGCTGCTGGGCTTCGGCCTGCCGGACGAGAACTTCCACGCGCCGAACGAGTTCTTCACGCTGGAGAACTTCGACCTCGGCCTGCGCACGCTCGCGCGCTACTGGGCGGCGCTGGCGGAGGCGATGTCGCCCGGGCGGGCTTGACTCGACCGCCCGGCCGCGCGGTGTGCCGGCCCCGCGGCGGCGGCACCCGGGTGAGGCTCGATTAGACGCGGGCCCGGACGGCCATCTTACTCCCGGATAGGGAGGCGATGGTCATCCGTGACCGTCAAACGCTGGCGCGGGCCACGGCGGTCGCGATCCTCGCGGCGGCCGTGATGCTGGCGGGGTGCAGCGCCGCGGCCCGGCTCAAGCCGGGGAAGCCGGGCTCCGTGCCGAACGCGTCCGAGATCGGCAGGAACGTGGCGCAGAACGCCGGGCAGATGCCGTGGGCGCCCAAGGAACTGCTGGACATGGAGAGCCAGGCGGAGAGCCTCGTGAACGCGGCGCTGGCGGGCGAGTGGGCGAAGGTCGACGCGAACTTCGCCAGGGTCAAGGCGGATTGGCCCGCCGTCCGCCGCGAGGTGGCCCGCCGGCATGTCGACGAGTCGCTGTTGAAGCGCGTCGACCGGGTCGTCGAAAAGACCGGCGAGGCGGCCGCGAAGCGCGACGCGGAAGCGGCCGCGGGCAATGCGAACGCCCTGACGGGGTACGGCGCCGCGTTCATGAACCTCTTCCAGATGACGACGCCGCCGCAGATCCCGATGATGGACTTCCAGGCCCGCGCGGCCATGCTCGACGCCAGGGCGGGCGAGTGGCGGGCCGTCGAGGCGGAAGTCGGCGCGCTGGACGGGATCTGGCTGTCGTTCCACCCCATCGCCAACGCGAAGCGCCCCGACAACCACGGGGAGATCGAACGGCGCCTCGCCGCCATTTCCCGGGACGCGGAGGCGAAGGACGCGGCGGCCGTGGCGCGGGACGCGCAGGCCCTCATCAAGGAGGTCGACACGCTCCGGACGCAGTTCATGCGGGGAAAGTGAGCGCCGCGGCCGGGATGCCCGCTGCCACGGGTGCCGGGACTACGCGTCTCGCGTCCAGGCCGTGAGCACGTGCATCAACGCCGCACCGGCGGCGACGATGCCGCAGAGGCCGTGGAACGGCGCGAGCCATGGCGGAGCCGTCCGGGGCAGTTCCAGCGCCAATCCGGACACCCACGCAAGGACGGCGGCGACGGCGGCAAGCGTCCCGCTCAGGGCGAAGCCGTCCGCCCTGCCGCGGCCGCGCGCGAACGCCGTACGGTGACGCGTCCATGTGGGGACGAGCGGCAGTCCCGCGAGGAAGCCGAGCCACTCGTGCCCGGCGCCCAACCACGGCCAGCCGGCTCGCTGCGCGGCGGTCAGCAGGCGCAGGGGCAGCCCGCTCGCGGCGGCCGCGCCGAGCAGCGCGGCGAACCACCGGTGGGCCCACGCGGCAGCGCCCGCCGCGCGCGTGCGGGGCGACCGGGCCTCTCCCGAGATGCGGCGCGCGGGGGGCGCCATGGCCTCAGCCCGCCCGTCCCGGCTTGGCGCGCAGGTACTGGCGCGGCCAGTCCACGTCGACGCCCAACCGGAGCGCCGCCCGGCGCGGCCAGTACGGGTCCCGCAGCAGCTCCCGCCCCAGGAAGACCAGATCGCAGCTGCCTTCCGCCACCAGAGCCTCCGCGAACTCGGGCTCCGTGATCAGACCCACCGCGGCGGTGGGCACGCCCGCCTCGCGCCGCACGCGGCGCGCGAACTCGACCTGATAGCCAGGATAGGCGCGCGCCGGCGCCGCGGGCGTGGCGCCCCCGCTGGAGCAGTCGACGAGGTCGACCCCCGCCGCGGCGAGGCGGCGGGCGATCTCGACCGTCGCATCCCCGTCCAGGCCGCCCGGCGCCCAGTCCGTCGCCGAGACGCGGTAGAAGATCGGCGCGTCGTCGCCCCACGCGGCGCGGCACGCGCGCACCACCTCAAGCGGGAAGCGCAGCCGGCCGTCGAGGCCGCCGCCATACGCGTCGTCGCGACGGTTGACGAGCGGGGTGGTGAACTCGTGCAGCAGGTACCCGTGCGCGCCGTGGATCTCGATGACGTCGAAGCCGGCTTCCTTCGCGCGCCGCGCGGCGGCGGCGAACGCCTCCGTCACCGTGGCGATGTCGCGCTCCGTCATCGCGCGCGGCATGGGACCCTTGCCCGGGAACGGCTCCGCGACCGGCGCCAGCGCGTCCGGGTTGTCGGGGAAGGATTTGCGCCCCGCGTGCGCCAACTGGATGCCGATGGCCGCCCCGGCCCGGTGGACGAAGTCGACGATCCGCCGGAACGCGGGGATGTGGTCGTCGCTCCAGATGCCCAGGTCCTGTCGCGTGATGCGGCCGCGCGCCTCCACGGCCGTCGCCTCGATCATGACGAGGCCGACGCCGCCCACGGCGCGCGACCCGTAGTGCACGAAGTGCCAGTCGGTCGGCATGCCGTCGTCCGCCGCGGTATACATGCACATGGGCGACATCACGATGCGATTCCGGAGTTCCAGTCCGCGCAGTCGGAAGGGTTCGAAGAGTGACGCCAATCGCTGGACCCCCTCAATACGATCAAAACAGAAGTGACGGGCCGTGGGAACGGGGGGCGCGCGCGCAGGATCCCGGCGCGGCCGCGCGGATTCCCGACGGCGCCGTCGACGCGTGGTTCCCGTGGTTTCGCGGCTCCATGATCGCCCGATCCATGGACGCCCTTCAGGCGCCTGGCCGGAACCCCCGGGCGGTGTCGCGGAAGCCGGCGGAGCTTGCTATCCTGGTTGAGTCATTGTCTCCGGCGCCTGGTCGGGCCGGGCGCCGTGGGAACTTGCGTGGTCGGATGGATCGCGCGCTGGGAGGGGGCGATGGCCACGGTCCCGCATGACGCCCTGCGGGCGTACCGGCGCGAGCGGTACGCCCTCGTCCGCCGCATGATCGCGAGCGGCGCGCTGCGCAGCCAGCCGGTGGCGCGCGCGTTCGCGTACGTGCCAAGGCACGTCTTCCTGCCGGCCTCTCTCGCGCCGTATGCCTATCGCGACGTGCCGCTGACCATCCGCGACGCGGCCGGCGCGCGCCTTGCGACGGCGTCGCGCCCGTCGCAACTGGCTCGCGTGATCGAGACGCTGGAAGTCGCCCCGGGCCAGGCGGTCTTGGTCGTCGGCGCCGGTTCCGGGTACGCCGCGGCCCTGCTGGAAACGCTCGTCGGCCCGGCCGGAACGGTGTACGTGCTGGAGCCCGACGCCGCAGCGCGCGAGTGGGTGCGGCGCCGGTTGGCGTCGATCGGCTCGGACGTCCGCGTCCTGGACGACGACGCGTGGCACCTGCTCCCCTCGGGACCGGACGTCGACCGCATCCTCGTGCAGGGCGCGGTGGCCGACTTCCCCGCCTCATGGGACGCGCGGGTGCCGCAGCGCGGTCGCCTGGCCCTGCCGCTCGCGCTGGCATCGCCGCTGCAGTCGCTCGTCGCCGTGCTGGAGCGCCGGCCGTTCGGATGGCAGGCCGTCGCCTGGCTGGACGGCGACGCCGCGCCGGCGCCGGCGCCGCCCGGACTGCGCGCGGAAGGCGCGGTCGAAGCGCGCGCCGGAACGCGAGTCGCCGCGCCGGCCCTGGACGCCGCCGGCCAGCGCGCCGCCTGGGAGCGCGCCGTGGCCGCGTTTGCCGACCGCTGTTGCGTCGCGCTTCGCGGGCGGCCCGATGCCGTGGGTTGGCGCGGCCTCAGGTTCTGGCTCGCGCTGGCGTTCGGCGAGAGGTCGTTTTTCGCCCACCCGCCGGAACTGGCGGGGGTTGTCCGCGATGCGGCGAGCGGCGTCGCCCTCGGCCGCGACGGCGGCATCCGCGTGTGGGGCCCGCGCCCGCCGGTCGCGGAGCTCGAGGACGCCATCGAACGCTGGGTGCGCGCGGGCCGGCCGCCGCTGGAGCGTTTCCGCGTGACCGTGCGCCCGGCCGGCGAAGACGCAGCGTCCGAGCCTGTCGCGGCCGGCCGGCCGCCGCTCTTCTCGTGGACCTCCACACGCGCGGAGCACGTCTACCACGTTCAGTTGTACCCGCCTGCGGTTCGACGCCTGCCCTTCGGGCCGCGCTGGGACGCCTAAGGCGCAGCTCCCGCGCGCCGTCCACCGCCTGCCCCGCCCAGAAGCGAGAAGGTCGAACGCCGCCGGTGTCGAAGTCAGTTGCCGCGGTGCCTGCAACCGGCTCATGGGCGCGGACAGGTGCCGTTCGCGTGCCATTCCCAGTTCCCAGCGGAAAGGCGGAGCCACGCGTGGTCAAGCTCGTCGTGATGTTCAAGCGGCCCGAGGACCCCGAAGAATTCGAGCGCCTCTACCGGGAAACGCACCTGCCGTTGGCGCGGCAGATGCCCGGCCTGCGCCGCATGGAGCTCTCCCGTTTCACCGGCGTCCCGGGCGGCGGAGACCCTCCGTACTACCGCATGGCCGAGCTGTACTTCGACTCGATGGACGCCTTGAACGCCTCCATGGCCTCGGAACCGTCGCGGGAAGCCGCGAAGAACCTCATGTCGTTCGCCAAGGGCATCGTTTCCATGTCGATCGCCGAAGTGGACGAGTAGGCTGGAGGGACTCAACATGAGCGAGCCCGAACGGGCTTGGCATCGCACGTACCAGACGATCCAGGTTGAAGACCGCGGCGCCGTCGCCCTCGTGCGGCTGAACCGGCCGCAGGCGCTGAACGCCCTGAACGCGCAGCTCATGGAGGAGCTGCTGGACGCGCTCCGCCGCCTCGACCAGGACGACGCCGTCCGCGCCATCGTGCTGACCGGCAACGGACGGGCGTTCGCGGCCGGCGCCGACATCAAGGAGATGGCCGAGCGGACCGTCGTGGACATGGAGCTCGAGGACCGCTTCGCCACGTGGGACGCCATCCGCCTCATCCACAAGCCGATCATCGCGGCCGTCAACGGGTTCGCGCTGGGAGGCGGCTGCGAGCTGGCGATGATGTGCGACATCATCATCGCCGCGGAGACGGCCACCTTCGGCCAGCCGGAAATCGCCATCGGCGTGATCCCGGGCGCCGGCGGCACGCAGCGCCTTACGCGCGCCGTGGGCAAGTCGGCGGCCATGGAGATGATCCTCACCGGCGACCCGATCCCCGCGCGCCGCGCGCTCGAACTCGGCCTCGTCAGCCGCGTGGTGGCTCCGGAGGTGCTGCTCGACGAGGCGCTGCGGCTGGCGCAGCGCATCGCCGAGCGGCCCCCGCTGGCCGTCCGCCTGGGAAAGGACGCCGTCAACCGCGCGTTCGAGACGACGCTCACCGAGGGCCTCGCGTACGAACGCCGCAACTTCTACCTCCTCTTCGCGACGGAAGACCAGAAAGAGGGCATGCGCGCCTTCATGGAAAAACGGCCGCCGCAGTTCCGCGGCCGGTAGAAAGGGGAACGGTATGTCGGACACGGTCCTCTACCAGGTGGAAGACGGCGTCGCCGTCATCACCTTGAACCGGCCGGAGGTCCTGAACGCCGTCAACGACGAGCTCGGCTTCGCGCTTCTGGACCGCATCCGCCAGGCGGGCAAGGACGAATCGGTCGGGGCGGTGCTCCTCACCGGCGCGGGACGCGCCTTCTGCGCCGGGGAGGACCTGAAGGGCCAGCTGGAAGCCGTGGAGCAGGGCAGGGCCAACCTGGGCGACGTCCTTCGCCGGCGGTACAACCCGATCATTCTCGCGCTGAAGTCGCTGCCCAAGCCGGTGCTGGCCGCCGTCAACGGCGTGGCCGCAGGCGCCGGCGCCAGCCTGGCGCTGGCCGCGGACCTGCGCATCGCCTCGGAGCAGGCGTCGCTGGTCGAGGCGTTCGTGAACGTCGGCCTCGTGCCGGACTCGGGCGCGACGTACTTCCTGACGCGCATGGTCGGCTTCTCCCGCGCCATGGAGTGGGCCCTCACGGGCCGGCGCATCACGGCGGAGGAGGCGCTGCAGCTCGGCGTCTTCCACCGCGTCGTGCCGCAGGAGGAACTCATGGAGCAGGCGCGCGCGTGGGCCGCGCAGCTCGCGCGCGGACCCTACAGCATCGGCCTCATCAAGCGGGCGATGGAGTACGGCGCGACGCACACGCTTGAGGAAGCCCTGGAGTACGAGGCGCAGCTTCAGGAGGCCGCCGGCCGCAGCCGCGACCATCACGAGGGCATGGCGGCGTTCGTCGAGAAGCGGGCGCCGAGGTTCGAACGGCGATGAGCGCTCCGGACGTCGTTGTCGTCGACGCGGTCCGCACGCCGGTCGGGCGCCACCGTGGCGCGCTCGCGGACGTGCGCCCCGACGACCTGGCGGCCCTCGTTCTCAAGGCGGCCGTCCAGCGGACCGGCCTCGACCCCGCCCTGATTGAAGACGTCTACATGGGCTGCGCCAACCAGGCGGGCGAGGACAACCGCAACGTGGCGCGCATGGCGGTGCTGCTCGCCGGGTTTCCGGAGACGGTGGCGGGCTGCACCGTCAACCGCCTCTGCGGCTCCGGATTGGAGGCCATCGTGCAGGCCGGCCGCGCCATCCGCGCGGGAGAAGGGGACGTCTTCCTTGCCGGTGGCGTGGAGAGCATGACGCGCGCGCCCCTCGTGCTGCCCAAGCCGGACGAAGCCTACGCGCGCGGGGACCGCGTAATGTACGACACCACCCTCGGCTGGCGCATGACGAACCCCCGGTTCCCGTACCCCTTCTACAGCATGGGCGAGACGGCGGAGAACGTCGCGGAGAAGTACGGCGTCTCGCGGGAGGACCAGGACCGCTTCGCCTGGCTCAGCCAGCAGAAGTGGAAGGTCGCGCATGACGCGCGTCGCTTCCGCGACGAGCTCGTCCCCGTCGAGGTGCCGAAGCGCGAGGGCGAGACGGTCGTCGTCGACACGGACGAGCACCCGCGCCCGGACACCACGCTGGAGAAACTCGCCAAGCTCCCGCCGGCGTTCCGCGAGGGCGGCACCGTCACGGCGGGCAACAGTTCAGGCATCAACGACGGCGCCGCGGCCGCCGTCCTCATGAGCGCCGAACGGGCGCGGGCCCTCGGCTTGAAGCCCATGGCGCGCCTCGTCGCCGCGGCCGTGGCGGGCGTGAACCCGGACTACATGGGCATGGGGCCGGTGCCGGCCACGCGCAAGGCGCTCGCCCGCGCCGGCCTGGAGCTCGACCGGATCGACGTCATCGAGATCAACGAAGCCTTCGCCGCGCAGTCGCTCGCCTGCCTGTGGGAACTCGGGCTCGACCCGCTCGGCCGCGACGCGGACCGGGTCAATCCGAACGGCGGCGCGATCGCCATCGGCCACCCGCTGGGCGCCAGCGGCGCGCGCATCGTCGCCACGCTCCTGCACGAGCTGCGCCGGCGCGGCGGCCGTTACGGGCTCGCCACCATGTGCATCGGCGTCGGCCAGGGGATCGCGGCCGTCTTCGAACGGCTCGACTGACAAGGGGGTCGCAGGATGGACGTCAAGAAGATGTGGATCGGCGGGCAGTGGGCGGAGGGCTCGGGCGGCGAGACGTTTCCCACCTTCAACCCGGCCACCGGCGAGACGATCGCCCATGTCGCGCAGGCCACGCAGGAGGACGTCGACCGCGCCGTCGCCGCGGCGCGCGCGGCGTTCGAGGGCAAGTGGAGCGCGCGGCCGTCGGCCCGCGCGCGGGCGCTGTGGAAGCTCGCCCAGCTGATGCGCGACCACTTCGACGAGCTCGTCAAGCTCGAAGTGCAGAACGATGGCAAGGCGATCACCGGGGTGCAGGGAGAGGTCAACCAGGCGATCGAGGACTTCGAGTACTTCGCTGGCGCGGCGGACAAGATCTTCGGCCACACCACGCCGGCCGCGCCGTACCTCCTGCACTACACGCTGCGGGAGCCCGTCGGGGTCTGCGCGCAGATCGTGCCGTGGAACTACCCGCTGATGATGACCGCCTGGAAGCTCGCGCCGGCGCTCGCCGCCGGCTGCACCGTCGTGTTGAAACCCGCGAGCGCCACGCCGCTCACCGCCCTACGCCTCGGCGAGCTGATCCAGGAAGCCGGCATCCCCGACGGCGTGGTGAACATCGTCACGGGTCCGGGGTCGACGATCGGCGCCTACCTCGCCGCGCACCCCGGCGTCGACAAGGTCGCCTTCACCGGCGAGACGGCCACCGGCCGGGAGATCATGAAGCTCGCCGCGGACGGCATCAAGCGGGTGTCCCTGGAGCTCGGCGGCAAGTCGCCGAACATCGTCTTTGCCGACGCCGACTTCGACGCCGCCGTACAGGGCTCGCTGTGGGCGATCTTCACGTCCGGCGGCGAATCCTGCGAGGCGCGCTCCCGCATTTTCGTCGAGAAGTCCCGCTACGACGCGTTCGTCGCCGCCTTCACGGAAAAGGCCGCGAAGCTGAAGGTCGGGGACCCGATGAACCCGGAGACGCACATCGGCGCGCTGATCAGCGAGGCCCACTGGAAGCGGGTCGACGGGTACGTGCGGAAAGGCGTGGAGGAGGGCGCCCGCCTGGCGACCGGCGGCGGGCGGCCGGAGGATCCGGCGCTGGCCCGCGGCCACTTCTACCGGCCCACCGTGCTCGCGGACGTCACGAACGACATGACGGTCGCCCAGGAGGAGATCTTCGGCCCCGTCGTGGCGATCATCCCGTTCGAGGACGAGGCCGACGCCATCGCCCAGGCCAACCGCACGCGCTACGGCCTGGCCGCGACCGTCTGGACGCAGGACGCCGCACGCGCGCACCGGGTGGCGGCCGCGCTCCGCGCGGGCGTCGTCACCGTCAACCACCCGTTCACCGCCTTCCCGGGCCAGGCGTTCGGGGGCTACAAGCAGTCCGGCTTCGGCCGCGAGCTCGGCCTCGAAGCGCTGGAGCTCTACACGGAAGTGAAGAGCGTCACGGTGCTCACCAGCAGCCGGCCGGTCCAACCCTGGAGGGTGTGAGGCATGGGCGTCTTTGAACGCATGGAGGAGATGGGTCACGAGCAGGTCGTCTTTTGTCACGACCCCGACACCGGCCTGAAGGCGATCATCGCGTTCCACGACACGACGCGCGGGCCCGGGCTGGGCGGGACCCGCATGCTGCCGTACCCCAACGAGGAGGCGGCGCTCACGGACGCGCTGCGCCTCTCGCGGGGCATGACCTACAAGTCGACCGCCGTCGACGTCGACTTCGGCGGTGCCAAGTGCGTGGTGATCGGCGATCCGCACCGCGACAAGACGCCCGAGCTGATGCGCGCGCTCGGGCGCTTTGTCGAGGGGCTGCGCGGCCGGCTCTACACGGGCACGGACGTCGGCACCTACCCGGAAGACTTCGTGCACAGCGCGCGGGAGAGCCGGTACATCGTGGGCCTACCGCAGGAGTACGGCGGCTCCGGCGACAGCTCCGTGCCGACGGCGTACGGCGTGTACATGGGCATGCGCGCCGTGGCGCGCCATCTCTGGGGCGCGGACGATCTTGCCGGCCGGACTGTGGCCATCCAGGGCGTGGGCAAGGTGGGCGCCAAGCTCGCGAGGGAACTGGCGGAGGCGGGTGCCCGGCTCGTCGTCACGGACGTCGACGGGGAGGCCGTGGAGCGGGTCGCGGCGGAGACGGGGGCGGAGGTCGTCGACCCGGACGCGATCTTCGCCGTGCCGTGCGATATCTTCGCTCCCTGCGCGCTGGGCGGCGTCCTCAACGACGAGACGATCCCGCGCCTCAGGTGCCGCGCCGTCGCCGGCTCCGCGAACAACCAGCTGGCGGAGGAGCGCCACGGGCGCGAGCTGCACCGGCGCGGCATTCTCTACGCGCCGGACTACATCATCAACGCCGGCGGCCTGATCCAGGTCGCCGACGAGCTTCACCCGCGCGGGCCCAATCCGGAGCGCGTGCGGCACAAGACGAGGGCGATCTACGACATCCTTCTCGCGATCTTCCAGCGCTCGGCGGAGCTCGGCATCCCCACGAGCGAGGCCGCCGACCGGCTTGTGGAGGAGCGGATCGAGCGCACGTTCCGCCTCAAGCGGATTCGGACGCCGCAGTGACGGGCGCGGCCGTCAGGCGTTGTCCGCCTCGCCGTCGCCCACGGGTGCCGGGGAGAGGCGCCGCGTTCCCGCGGGTTCCTCGAGCAGCACGTCCACCTCGTCCTGGTCGACGTGAAACAGCAGGTGGGGATAGGTGATGACCTGCGCGTGCGCGGCGCCCGGCGCGGGCGGCTCGTGGCGGATTCGCACGCTCCAGCGCTCGCCCGCTGGCTCGACGCTGCCCAACGTCAGCCGGTGACCGGCGGTGGGCTGCGCGCCGAGGCACACGAGCCAGTACGTGCCGGCGCGGGTCGCCACGCGGTGAAGCCCGGGCTCGCCGAGATGTCGCTTTGCCGCCTCGCGAACCTCCGGCGGCGCGGCGTCCAGCGAGACCTCCGTGCAGCGCGGCGCAGGCATGGCGAGCCTCCCTAGGCGGTCGGCCGCGGCCACAGCAGCGCCGCGGGCCGGCTGAGAATGTCCGCGAGGTCGTTGGTGAAACGCGCGGCCTCGGCGCCGTCGAGCACGCGATGGTCGAACGACAACGACACGTACATCATGTCCCGTACCTCGATCTTCCCGTCGACGACGGCCGGCCGCGCCACGATCCGGTGCACGCCGAGAATCGCGACCTCGGGGTGGTTCACGATCGGCGTGGCGAAGAGGCCGCCGATCGATCCGGCGCTGGTGATCGTGAACGTGCTGCCGCGAAGCTCCTCGGGCGCCAGCGTGCGGGCGCGCGCGCCCGCGGCCAGCGCCGGGAGGCGGGCGGCGAAATCCGCGACCGTCATTCGCTCGGCGTGCCTCAGGACGGGCACGAGGAGGCCGTCCGGCGTGTCGACGGCGATGCCGAGGTGGATGTGCGGGTGGACGACGATTTCCTCCCGTTCCTCGTCCAGCGAGGCGTTGAGCGTCGGGTGGCGGCGCAGCGCCTGCACGGCGGCCGCCGCGACGAACGGCAGGTAGCTGAGGCGCTCCGGCAGTCCGTGCGCACCGCCGCGCTCGCGCTCCAGGGCAAGCCACTCGTTCAGGCTCTTGCGCAGGCGCACCAGCTCGGTCACGTCGATTTCCTCGACGTGCGTGACCTGCGGCACGAGGCGGTGGGCCCGGGACATGTGCTCGGCGATGCGCCGCCGCAGCCCTCGGAGCGGCAGGCGCTGCCCGAACGCGGGCGGGAGCGGCGGCATGGGCGCCGCCGCGGCGGCCGCCGGCCGAGCTGCCGCCGCGCCCGCACGCGCCGCGGCCGCGGCGGTGCGGACGTCCTCCGCCGTCACGCGACCGCCCGGCCCGGTGCCGTGCAGCCGGGCGAGGTCGACGCCCAGTTCCCGTGCCAGGCGGCGCGTGGCGGGCGACGCCGGCGCGCGCCGGCGCGGGCTGGGGGATGACGCGGGCACGTCCTCGACCAGCAGGGTGCCCGGGCGGTCGAGGTTGCCCACGATGGCGCCGGCGTCCGGGGAATCGGGCGCGGGCGCGGGCGCCTCCGCCGCCGCCTGCCGTTCAGCGCCGGCTGCCGCCGGCGTCCCCGCGGCGCGCGCCGCACGCTCCCCGGCGTCCGTCTCGCCGGCCTCCGTCTCGATCACCGCCAGCACCTCGCCGACGGCCAGGCGGGCCCCCTCCGGCGCGCCCTGGCGCGCGAGACGACCGGCCGCCGGCGACGGGATCTGCACGAGGGCCTTGTCGGTCTCCACCTCCACGAGCGGCTCGTCCTCGCCGACCCGCTCGCCCTCCTTGACGAGCCAGCGCACGATCTCCGCTTCGGCCATGCCTTCGCCCAGGTCGGGCAGGCGGAACTCCATTCGACGACCCCCGTTTCACTGTGAACGGCGGCGCGCGCCGTCTTCCGGGACACGCGCCCGCCCGGCCTAGACGGCGCGCACCACGTCCGCGATGGCGCGGTAGATCCGCTCCGCGTCCGGCAGGTACCAGTCTTCCAGGGAGAAGTACGGAAAGGGCGCGTCGGGCCCGGTGACGCGCGCGGGCGGCGCCTCAAGGTACCAGAACGCCTCCTCGTTGACGACGGCCACGACTTCCGCACCGAGCCCTGCCGTGAGCGGAGCCTCGTGCGCGACGACCACGCGGCCGGTGCGCCGGGCCCACTCGCCGATGGCAGCGCGGTCCAGGGGCGCCAGCGAGCGCAGGTCGACGACGGCCACCGACCGGCCATCCCGCTCTTGCGCGAGGCGCGCCGCCTGCAGCGCAGGCGGCACCATCGCGCCCCAGCAGAACACCACAGCATCGTCGCCCTCCCGCACGACGCGCGCCTGTCCGATGGGCGTCGTGTAGTGCCCTTCCGGCACGTGGCCGCGCACGGAGCGGTAGAGCCGCATCGGCTCCATCACGATGACCGGGTCGGGCTCCTCGACCGCCGCGAGGAGGAGACCCTTGGCGTCCGCCGGCGTGCTCGGCACGACCAGCTTCAGCCCCGGCGTGTGCGCGACGTGCGCCTCCGCGCTCTCCGAGTGCAGCTCCGGCGCGCGCACGCCGCCGCCGTACGGCATGCGCACCACGACGGGCGCCGCGTAGCGCCCACGGGAGCGGGCGCGCAGTCGCGACGCGTGCGAGATGAGCTGGTCGAGGGCCGGGTAGAGGAATCCCATAAACTGGATCTCGGCGATCGGCCGGAACCCGTACGTGGCCAGCCCGATGGCCGCGCCCACGATGCCCGACTCGGCCAGCGGGGTGTCCACGACGCGCTCCTCGCCGAATCGGGCCTGCAGGCCGTCCGTGGCGCGGAACACGCCGCCGTTCCGGCCGACGTCCTCGCCGAGCACGAGGACCTTTGGGTCGCGCTCCAGCGCGATCGCCATGGCTTCCGTGATCGCCTGCAGGAGAGTGAGCTCGCGGCTCGCCGCCGCGCTCCGTGTTCCGGACATCACCGGCCGCCCTCCATCGTCTCACGCGATGCCGCGGCGCCACGTCCCAGTTCAGCGAGGAACCGCCGGCGCTGCTCCTGGAAGAAGGCCGGTTCGGCGCCGTACACGTGGTTGAAGATGTCGGCCGGGTCCGGCGGGGCCATGGCCTCCACGGCCTGGACGGCCGCGGCCACGCGCGCCCTCGCCGCCTCCCGGGCGGCCCCCTCGTCCTCGTCGCTCCACGCGCCGCGGGCGGACAGGTACCGGCGCAGCCGCTCGATCGGATCCCCGAGGTTCAGCCGCGACGCCTCATCCGGGTCGCGATACCGGGAAGGATCGTCCGACGTGGTGTGCGGTCCCACACGGTACGTCACGGCTTCGATCAAGGTCGGGCCCCCGCCCTCGCGGGCGCGCGCCAGCGCACGCCGCACGGCGTCGAGCACGGCGAGGGCGTCGTTGCCGTCGACGCGCTCGCCGGCGATGCCATAGCCCGCCGCCCTCACGGCGATCGACGCGGCCGCCGTCTGCCGGGAGAAGGGGACGCTGATGGCGTACCCGTTGTTCTGGCAGAAAAAGACGACGGGCGAGCGGTACACGCCGGCGAAGTTGACGCCCTCGTGAAAGTCGCCCTCGCTGGTGGCGCCGTCGCCGAAGAAGCACAGCACGGCCGCCCTGGAGCCGGCGAGGCGCATCCCCCAGCCGATGCCGGCCGCATGGGGGATCTGCGTGGCGATGGGCACGGCCGGCGGGAACACGTTCACGCCCTCGGGGGCGCGGTAGGACTCCACGCGTCCGGCCCAGTAGGCGAGCGCCTCCTCGACGGGCAGGCCGTGGACCATGGCGGCGCCGTGGTCGCGGTACGTGGGGAGGAGCCAGTCCTCTTTCTGCAAAGCGAACGCAGCCGCGGCCTGGCACGCCTCAAGGCCCTGGTAAGGCGCGTACGTGCCGATCCGCCCCTGGCGCTGAAGGGCGACGGCGCGCTCGTCGAACGTCCGCAAAAAGATCATCTGCTGGAGCAGCGCGCGGGCTTCGTCATCCCCGCAGGGGACGTCGCGGACCGGACGGCCGCCGGTGTCCACCACGCGAAGGAGTTCCAACTTCATCGGCCCCCTCTTGATGGGTACGCTTCGTCAAATCGAGGGCAAAACCTGCGCTGCGCATTCATGTGCGCGGGCGATTCCCCGCGGATGGAAATGGAGCGTCCAGTTGCGGCGGATTTCGAAACGAAAGGCGATGTGCGCGCCGGTCAGGTGTCAAGAGACGAAATGTCTTGATCTGATGGGCTGTTTCGGCAGTTGTTATTCCAATCACGAGCTCCGCGGAGTAGTATTTAGAAAGGGTCGCGTGCCACACGGCCCGGTGGAGGGAATCGACGGTGCTGCAAGAATTTGCCTGGAAGGTCGGCGGACAACAGGGCGAAGGCATCGAGAGCTCCGGTGACATCCTCGCCACCGTGCTCGCGCGTCAGGGGTACTTCGTCCACGGCTACCGCGTGTTCTCCAGCCGCATCAAGGGCGGCCACACGAACTATCGTGTGCGCGTCAGCACGCGGCCAATTCGCACGCCGAACGAGGACCTGCAGATCCTCGTCGCGTTCGACCAGGAATCGATCGACCTCAACGCCACGGAAGTCGTTCCGGACGGCGTGATCGTCGCGGACAGCCACTTCAATCCCAAGCTGCCGGACGGCATCCGCGCGCGCCTTCTGGACATCCCGCTCACGCAGATCGCCCAGGACAACGGCAACCAGCTCATGCGGAACGTCGTGGCCATCGGGGCCAGCGCGTACGTGCTCGGCCTGAAGGTTTCGGCCTTCCACGACCTGATCCGCGAGCGCTGGGGCCGCAAGGGTGAGGAGGTCGTCCGGCAGAACATCAAGGCTCTGGAGGACGGCTACAACTACGCCAAGGACCATCTTGACGGCATCCACTTCGACGTCGCGGACGGCGACGGCGTGGCCCGGCCGATGCTCATGGGCAACGACGCCGTCGCGTTGGGCGCCGTCGCGGCCGGCTGCCGTTTCATGGCGGCCTACCCGATCACGCCGGCGTCCGACGTCATGGAGTACCTCGTCAAGGTCTTCCCGAAGTTCGGCGGCGTCGTCATCCAGGCGGAGGACGAGATCGCGTCCATCACGTCGCTGATCGGCGCCGGCTTCGCGGGCGCCCGGGCGATGACCGCCACCGCCGGCCCGGGATTCTCGCTGATGCAGGAGGCCATCGGCCTCGCCGCCGCGGCGGAGATTCCGATCGTGATCGTCGACGTCCAACGCGCCGGCCCCTCGACCGGCATGCCCACCAAGGTGGAGCAGAGCGACATCATGGCCATGATCTTCGGCACCCACGGCGACTCGCCGCGCATCGTGCTGGCGCCGGCCACCGTGGAGGACTGCTTCTACGACACGGTCGAGGCGTTCAACCTCGCGGACCGGTACCAGTGCCCGGTGATCATCGCATCCGACCTCATGGTCGGCCTGTCAAGGCAGACGGTGATCGACCCGCTGGACCTCTCGAAGGTGCGGATCGACCGCGGCGAGATCGTGAGCGAGGAAGCGCTCGCCGCCGTGCCGGCCGGCTCGTTCCAGCGCTACGCCGTCACGGAAAGCGGCATCTCGCCCCGCTCCCTGCCGGGCATGAAGAACGGCCAGTACCTGGCCACCGGCGTGGAGCACGCGCCGACGGGGAAGGTCACGGAAAATCCGGACAACCGCGTGCGGCAGATGGATAAGCGCGCGCGCAAGCTCCAGGGGCTGAAGGGCAACGGGACGCGGTACTTCGGCGCCGAGAATCCCGACCTGCTGTTCGTTTCCTTCGGCAGCACCTTCGGCGCGATCACGGAAACCATGGAGCTTTTGGAGAAGGACGGCGTCAAGGCCGGCTTCCTGCTCGTCAAGCGGCTGTGGCCGCTGCCGGTCGACGAGATCGCGCCGCGGCTGGACGCGGCGAAGAAGGTGCTCGTCGTGGAGCAGAACGCCACCGGCCAGCTGCGCCAGCTGATCCAGATGAAGATCGGCTACCACCACAAGATGGAGTCGGCGTTGAAGTACAACGGCTTGCCGTTCCTACCCCGCGAACTGTACGTTCGCTCGACCGAGGTGATGGGCTGATGGCGCTGACGCTGGCGGATTACCGCACCAACGAAAAGTCGTGGTGGTGCCCGGGCTGCGGCGACTTCGGCGTGCTCGCGGCGCTGCAGAAGGCGCTCCTGGACCTTCAGCGGCGTCCCGAGGAGGTCGCGATCGTCGCGGGCATCGGCTGCTCCGGCAAGATCGGCAACTACATCAACTGCTACAACATCCACACGACCCACGGCCGCACGCTGCCGGTGGCCACGGGGCTCAAGCTCGCCAACCGCTCGCTCACGGTGATCGCCGCAGGCGGCGACGGCGACGGCTATGCGATCGGCATGGGCCACTTCATGCACGCCCTGCGCCGCAACGTCGACATCACGTACGTGGTCATGGACAACCACATCTACGGGCTGACGAAGGGCCAGGTGTCGCCGACGAGCGACCCGGGCTTCAAGACCAAGAGCACGCCCAGCGGCAACATCGAGCACCCCGTGCGCCCGCTGGAGCTGGCCATCGCGTCGGGGTGCGGCTTCGTCGCCCAGGGCTTCTCGGGGTGGCAGCCGCAGCTGATCGAGCTGATCAAGCAGGCGATCGAGCACAAGGGCTTCTCCCTTGTGAACGTGATCAGCCCGTGCGTCACCTACAACAGGGTGAACACGTACGACTTCTACCGGGCGAACCTCAAGAAGGTCGACGACATCGAGGGCTACGACCCGACCGACCGGACGAAGGCGCTCCAGGCCGTGATCGAGCACGAGGCGCTCCTCACCGGCGTCATCTACCGCCAGGAGGGGCCGTCCTTCGAGGACGCGATTCCCGGCTTCCGCGAGGAGCCGATCGTGAAGCAGGACTGGACGATCAGCGAGAAGGACTTCGAGGCGCTGCTCGCCGAGTTCAAGTGATGCGCGGAACGCTTGCGGAGGGACGCGCGGCCCCATCCCGGGGCCGCGCGCATTTTTTTTGCTCCAAATATGCATATATGTTTCCTGGGATGCATAGGATTACCTATTAACGTAAGTAGATTCTTATACACTAGATGTGTATCGGGTGCGGTTGCCATTTTCTCCTGGGTTTGCTATACTGAACGTGCAGGTTGCCCTGTCGGCTCGAGCCGCATATCCATATCTGAAAGCCGTTGTCTGGATGCTCGCTTCAATCTCAATACCGGGGACGCCGTCCGGATGGGACGCGCATCGCCGGCCGGTGCGTCGCGTCCCTTTGGAGGGCGCCCCGCGTCTGGGAGGTGGATCGATCATGCCAGGCAAGGTTCGTGTGGCCCTGGCCGGTGTCGGCAACTGTGCCAGTTCGCTTGTGCAAGGCGTCCACTACTACTCGGATCCAAAGCGCGCGGACGAACTGTCCGGGCTGATGCACGCGTCGATCGGCGGCTACCGGCCGCAGGACATCGAATTTGTCGCGGCCTTCGACATCGACGCGCGCAAGGTCGGCCGTCCGCTGCACGAGGCGCTGATGGCGCGGCCGAACTGCACGCCCGTGTTCCAGGAGCTTCCTGAGATCCCCGTCACCGTTCAGATGGGGCCCGTGCTCGACGGCTTCAGCGACCACATGCGCGACTACCCGGAGGACCGCACCTTCAAGGTGGCGGACGCCTCTCCCGTGGACGTCGCCCGCGTGCTGAAGGAGACGCGCGCCGACGTGCTGGTGAACTACCTGCCCGTCGGCTCGGAGCAGGCGACGCGCGCCTATGCCGAAGCGGCTCTGGAGGCGGGCGTGGCGTTCGTGAACGCCATCCCGGTGTTCATCGCGTCGTCGCCGCAGTGGGGCGAGCGCTTCCGCCGGAAGGGCCTGCCGGTGATCGGCGACGACATCAAGAGCCAGGTCGGCGCCACGATCGTGCACCGCGTGCTGACGCGGCTTTTCGAGGAGCGCGGCGTCCGCCTCGAGCGCACGTACCAGCTCAACTTCGGCGGCAACACCGACTTCCTCAACATGCTCAACCACTCGCGGCTGAAGAGCAAGAAGAAGTCCAAGACGCAGTCGGTACAGTCCCAGCTCGAAACGCCGTTGGCGGACGAGCGCATCCACATCGGGCCCAGCGACTACGTCCCGTGGCTCGAGGACAACAAGGTGTGCATGATCCGCATGGAGGGCCGCGGTTTCGGCGACCAGCCCATCGAGCTGGAGCTGCGGCTGTCCGTCATGGACTCGCCGAACAGCGCGGGCGTCATGATCGACGCCGTGCGTTGCGCGAAGCTCGCCCTGGACCGCGGGCTCGCCGGCCCGATCAAGCCCGTCTCGGCGTACCTCATGAAGTCGCCGCCCGTCCAGTACCCGGACTATGAGGCGCGCCGGCTCATGGAGGCGTTCATCCGCGGCGAGGCGACGGACGACGCGCCGGCCGAGGACCTCGTCGCTCACGCGAGCGCCGACTGACGGGGCGTGGCGCGATGAAGGGCGCGATCCTCGCCGCCGGCGAAGGGAGCCGCCTTCGGCCGGTCGCCGGCGGCATGCCCAAGCCCCTGTACCCGCTCTTCGGCCTGACGTTGCTGGAGCGGGCCGCGCGATGCCTGCGGTCCGCCGGGTGCGAGGAACTCGTCATCGTCACCGGGTACGCGTCCGACCAGGTCCGGTCACGGCTTGAGCGCGCGCTCGGCGAGGGGGCGCGGTGGGTTCGCGCGGACGGGTGGCGGCGCGGCAACGGCGCGAGTCTTCTCGCGGCCGCGCCCCTCCTCCGCGGCGAACCCTTTTTGCTCGTCATGGCGGATCACGTCATGGACCCGGAGGTGGCGCGCTGCGCCGCGGAGGCGGCTCGCGCCCGGTGGGCCGAGCTCGGCGAGGGAGCCGCTCTCCTCCTCGTGGACGGGCGACTCGAGGACGTCTTCGATCTCGACGAGGCGACGCGCGTGCGGCGGCGAGGCGACCGCATCGAGGCCATCGGCAAGGGCCTGGAGGCGTTCGACGGCGTGGACGCCGGCGTGTTCGTCGGTTCGGACGGTCTCCTCGACGCGCTCGCGGCGATCGACCGGGAATCCGGGGGAGGAGAGGTCACGCTGACGGCGGCGGCCGCGCGGCTCGCGGAGCGAGGGCGCCTCCTCGCGGTGCCGCTGGAGCGCGGGTGGTGGGTGGACGTGGACGACGCGCCGGCGGCGCGGGCCGCGGCCGCCCGCCTACTGGCGCACGCCACCGCGTCCGGCGGCGACGGCCCCGTCGCCCGGCACTTGAACCGCCCGCTGTCCCGCCTCGTCACGCGCGCGCTTGGAGGCACGCGGGTGACGCCTGACGCCGTGACGGCCATCGCCTTCGTGCTGATGGGCCTCGCGGCGGCAGCCTTCGCGGCGGGACACCCCGCGCTGGGCGGCGTGCTCGTGCAGCTGTCGTCCGTCATCGACGGCGTCGACGGGGAACTCGCGCGGCTCCGGTTGGCGCAGCGCCCGGCGGGCGCCTTTCTCGACACCGTGCTCGACCGGTACGCGGACGCCGTGCTCGTCGCCGGCCTGATGGCCGGCGCGCTCGCGCCGGACGCGCCGGGCTGGGGTCTTGCGAGCGCGGCGCCGGCCGCCGTGTGGTGGGCCGGGCTGGCGGCGCTGGCCGGCATGCCGCTGTCCGCGCTGATGAAGGACCGCATGCGCCTGCTCGGGCAGGTGGAGGCGAGCCGCCGCTACGACCCGCTGGCGGACGACCCCGCCTGGCTGCGCTGGATCCCGGCGAACCGCGACGGCCGCTGCTTCGTCGTTTTCGTCGGCGGGCTGCTGGCCGTCCCGTGGGTGGCCCTGGTCCTTCTTGCGGTGCTGACCCACGCCCTGGCCCTCGGCCGGCTGGCGTGGGGGTACCGGGCGCTCCAGGCGCGGCGCGCCCCGTGAGGCGTGCGGGCGGCAGGCGCGCGCCAGCGTGGGGGCCTACGTCGACGCCGGAACCTGTCCGGCGGGCGGGGCCGGACTCTCGGCCATGCCGCGAAGCGGGGAGAAGTAGATCCACGGCAACACAGCCAGCGAAAGCACGGCGGACAGCGCCATCGTGTGGCGCAGCCCAAGCCACTCGCCGAGCGCGCCGCCGACCAGCGCGGCGAGCGGATTGACGCCCCAGATCACGAACCTCACCGTCGCCGTCATCCGTCCCAGAAAGGAGTCCGGGGTGAGCGTCTGGCGCAGGCTGACGGTCAGCGTGTTCGACGCCGCGGTGGAGAAGAGGACGCCGAACGCCGCCGCGGCGAACACCGCGAGGCGCAGCCAGTGAGGCCCGTCCGCCAGCACGGCCGCCCAGGTGCCCAGGGTGTCGAGCAGGGAGACGGCGATCAGGGCGCGTCCCACGCCGAGGCGCCCGGCCAGGCGCCGGACCTGCATCGCGCCGGCGATCCCGCCCAGGGCTCCGAAGGAGATGGCCGCGCCCATCTCGAGCGCCGACAGACCCAGGACGCGCGTGACGTAGAGGACCAGGATGGTCATCACCATGTTCGAGACGAAGTTGCTGGTCGCGGCATAGCCGACGAGCGCCCTGAGGACCGGCTGACCGAAGACGAAACGCAGCCCCTCGACGACGTCCGCCCCGAGGCCGCGCTGCGCGGGCGGAGCGGCCGGCTCCGGCCGCCGGATGAGGCCGAGCGCGAGCGCCGAAACGAGGAAGGAAAGGGCGTCGACGAGCAGGGCGATGGGCGCTGTCAACGCCTGGACGAGCACGCCCGCGAGGCCCGGGCCCACGAGCAGCGACAGGGCGTTGGACATCTGCAGCTTGGCGTTGCCTTCCACGACGTGCCGCCGCTCGACGAGCATGGGCAGGTACGCCTGGTGCGCCAGGTCAAAGAAGACGGTGAGGACGCCTGCCCCGAACGCGACCAGGTACAGGTGCGCCATGCTGAGGTGGCCCGTCGCGGCCGCCACGGGCACGGACGCGACGAGGACGGCGCGGCCGATGTCGGCGGCGATCAGCACCGGCCGGCGGCGCAGGCGGTCCACCCACACGCCGACGACGAGCGCCAACAGCAGCCACGGCACGCTGCCGGCCGCGGAGAGCACGCCCATTTGCCAGGGGGTGGCGTGAAGGACAAGGACGGCGGTGAGCGGCAGGGCCAGTCCGGTGACCTGCGAGCCGATCACGGAGACCGACTGGGCGAACCAGAGCCGGTTGAAATCGGCATGATGGCGGAGGCCGTCAGCTTCGGACGCGCGTGGCGGACCGGCGGGCGTGGGATCGAGCACGCGAATTCTCCCCAATGGGGGATGCGCGGCGTATCCCCGGGACGTTGGCATTCAGGCGCTTGACTTCGTCGCATGGAACGATTTCCCTTCCGGCCGCCTCCGGGTTGGACACGGTCAGGGCACACCGCCCCCCGGCGGCGCCGGTTCGACGGGGTACAATCCCCGTACGGGGTGGGACGCGATGTCGCAGCAGGTATTCGACGAGCGGGTGGTGCGGTCGCTGGCCGCGGCGCTGCTGGCCGGTGCGAACGACGGCGACCATCGCCCGCTTCGGCTGACCGAGGACGAGGCGCGCGCGGCCGCAGGCGCGCTGCTCCACGACCTCCTGAACGTGAAGGAGTACCCGCGGATCCTGGACCGGCACGGATTGCGCTTCGTGCTCTACCTGGAGAACGAGTGGGAGAAGAACAGCCCCGCCGTCATCCACGTGCAGCGCTGGGACGACACGCAATGGAGGAACGTGGGGGAGATCCGGGCCGGCATTGACCAGGCCGGCAGCCTGCGCTTGGGCGATCCGCGCGCATAAAGAGAAGGGGAATGGCGGGCGGCCATTCCCCTTGCGATGCTCAGCGACGCGCGCGGGCGAGCACGCGCCGCGCCTCCTCCGCGATGCGTTCCGCGGTGAGCCCGTACTTGGCCAGCAGCTCCTCCGGTTTGCCGGACTCGGCGTACGTGTCGTCCAGGCCGACGAAGCCCATCGGCACCGGGTGGCGGCTCGCAACGCTCATCGCGACGGCGCTGCCCAACCCTCCTGCGAGCAGGTGCTCCTCCGCCACGACGATGGCGCCCGTCTCCCGCGCCGCCGCCTCAAGGGCGTCCTCGTCGAGGGGCTTCACGGATGCCATGTCCAGGACGCGCGCCTCGACGCCCTCGCGGGCGAGGGCCTCGGCCGCGTCCAGCGCGGCCGCCACCATCAACCCGTTGGCGACGATCGTCATGTCGCCGCCGTCACGCAGCCGGATGGCGCGGCCCACGCGGAACTCGCACCCGTCCGGGTAGACGACGGGCGCCTTGGGCCGCCCCACGCGCACGTAGCACGGCCCCGGATGGTCCGCGGCCGCGCGCACCACGGCGCGGGTGGCGTGCTCGTCGGCCGGCACGAAGACGGCGAAGCCGGGCAGCGCCCGCGCCAGCGCCACGTCCTCGACGCTCTGCTGCGACACGCCGTCCTCCCCGATGCTGATGCCGCCGTGGCTGCCGACGAACTTCACGTTCAGCTCCGAGTACGCCACGGAGACGCGCATCTGGTCGAAGCCCTTGCACATGAGGAAGGCCGCGAAGCTGGAGACGAACGGGATCTTGCCGCAACGGGCGAGGCCCGCCGCCACGCCGACCATGTTCGCCTCCGCGATGCCCATGTTGAAGAAGCGGTCGGGGAACTCCTTGGCGAAGTACTTGGTCATCGTCGACTTGGAGAGGTCGCCGTCGAGGACGACGATCTCCGGGCGCTCGCGTCCCAGCTCCGCCAGGGCGAGGCCGTACGCTTCACGCGTGGCGAGTCCCAGCGGACGCGTCATCGAGCGGCACCTCCCTCATCGAGCTCGGCCAGTGCCCGTGCCAGTTCCTCGGCCGTCGGCGCGCGGCCGTGGAATTCGTTGTTGTTCTCCATGAAGGACACGCCCTTGCCCTTGACGGTGCGGGCGATGATCGCGCGCGGCCGGCGCGCGGAGGCCGGCCGCCCGGGCGCGGACGCGCCGGACCAGTCGGGGCGCGGCACCGCGAGCGCCTGCACGACTTGCGCCATGTCGTGGCCGTCGATGGTGACCGCGTCCCAGCCGAACGCGGCCCACTTCTCCTCAAGCCGCCCGAGGTCCATGATCTCGCCCGTCGCCCCGTCAAGCTGGAAGCCGTTCGCATCGACGATGGCGACGAGGTTGGACAGCCCGTAGTGCGCGGCGCTCATCGCCGCCTCCCAGACCTGGCCCTCGTCGCACTCGCCGTCGCCCAGCATGACGAAGACGCGGTAGTCCCGCCGGTCCAGCCGGCCGGCGAGCGCCTCGCCGACGCCGATGGACAGTCCCTGGCCGAGCGAGCCGGTCGAGGCCTCCACCGCGGGCAGGTCGCGCACGGAGGGGTGGCCCTGCAGGGGGCTCCCAAGCCGGCGCAGCGTGTGCAGGAGGTTCCGGTCGAAGTAGCCGCATTCCGCCAGCGCCGCGTACAGCACCGGCACGGCGTGGCCCTTGCTGAGGATGAAGCGGTCCCGGTCGGGCCAATCGGGACGCCGAGGATCGTGACGAAGCTCGTGAAAGTACAGGGCCGCAACGATGTCGGCCGCCGAGAGAGACCCGCCCGGGTGGCCCGAGCCGGCTTCGGCGATCATCTGCAGGAGCGTCCGGCGCAGCTCGCGCGCGCGGTCGCGCAAACGGTCGAGGTCGACCGTGGCGTGAGTCGTCGTCACGTGACCACCTTCCCGTCCTAGCCTAGCATTTCCGGGGCCGGGGGGAGGCGGTCAATGGGCGTGGGGACCGCGGTCAGGCCAGCGCGTCCGTCGCCCGGAGCAGTTCCTGCCGGACCTGGTTCACGAAATCGCGCCGGACCATGCGCACGGCACCGAGGATGAGGTTGGCGATCGCGGACGCGCGCGCCCGGCCGTGGCCGGGGACGAAGATGCCGTTGACGCCGAGCACGGCGATGCCGTCGACGCCCTGCGTGACGTCCGTCATGCGGTCGAGGTCGGAAAGGAGGGACCTGAGCTGCGACAGGGCGGCGTGGTCCGCCAGCTGCCGGATGCGGTCGCCGATCCACATGCTGAGCCCCTCGAGGAACTTGATCATCACGTTGCCGGTAAACCCGTCCGTGACGATGACGTTCACCTTGTTCGCGACCACGTCGATCCCTTCCACGTAGCCGGCGAAGCGGAGGTGGCTGCGCTTGAGGAGCTCGTACGCGCGGCGGACGGTGTCGGTGCCCTTGCCCGGCTCGGTGCCGTTGGACAGCAGGGCGACCGTCGGCTGTGGCACGTCGAGCATGATCCGCGCGTAGGCGGCGCCGAGGACGGCGAACTGGAAGAGCTGGTGCGGCTTCGGCTCCGGGTTCAGGCCGAGGTCCAGCAGCACCGTCTTCGGCGCGAACGGAAAGTGAACGCCGGCCGTGGGCCGGTCGATGCCCGGGAGGAGCCCCATGTGCCAGCTGGCCGCCACGACGCAGCCGCCCGTGTGACCGACGGACAGGGTGGCGTCGGCCTCTCCTTCGGCCGCCAGCCGCGCCGCCACGCTGATGCTGTTGTCCGGGTGAGCGCGCATGAAGGCCGCGGGGTGGCCGCCGTCGGGGACGACGTGCGGCGCGTGGACGACGCGCACGCCTGCCGGGGCGCCGCCGGCCCGCTCCAGCTCCGCGTGCACCTCCGGCTCACGGCCGACGAGCAGCACCTCCAGCTGCCCGCCGGCGCGGCGCACGGCCTCCAGGGCGCCGCGCACCGGCTCCGCCGGCGCGTGGTCGCCGCCCATGGCGTCGACGGCCACGCGCACGGGGCGGGACGGCCCGGCGCTAGGGTTCGTAGGCTCGAATGACGAGCGAGGCATTCTGGCCCCCCAAACCGAAGGCGTTGATCAAGACCGTCCGGATCCTCGCGGGACGCGCCTCGTTGGGCACGTAGTCCAGGTCGCAGTCCGGGTCCGGCGTCTCGTAATTGATCGTCGGCGGGATCGTCTGGTGGAGGAGCGCCAGGACCGCTCCGACGGCCTCCACGGCGCCGGAGGCCGACGCGGCGTGACCGATCATGGACTTCATGGAGCTCACCGCCACGCCGTATGCGCGCTCGCCGAAGACGCGCTTGATGGCGGCCGTCTCCGTCCGGTCGTTGAGCGGGGTGGAGGTGCCGTGCGCCTTGATCCAATCGACGTCGTCCGGACGGCAACCGGCGTCCCGCAGGGCGCGCGCCATCGCCAGGGCCTGACCTTCCGCGTCCGGCGCCGTGTCGTCCGTGGCGTCGAAGGACCAGCCGGCGCCGGCGAGTTCGGCCAGGATGGGGGCGCCGCGCGCCACGGCGTGCGCCTCGCTCTCCAGGACCAGAATCCCGGCCCCTTCCCCGAGCACGAAGCCGTCGCGGTGAAGGTCGAACGGGCGCGAAGCGCGTTCCGGCTCGTCGTTGCGCTGGGAGAGGGCGCCGACAATGCCCAGCGAGGCGATCGTCACCGGGTGGGTGATGGCCTCGCTGCCGCCCGCGAGGACGACGGGCGCTTGCCCGAGGCGGACGAGGTTGAGCGCCTGCCCGATGGCGTCCGCCCCGCTGGCGCACGCGCTGTTCACCGTGGTGTTCGGCCCGCGCAGGCCCAGTTCCCGTGCGACGCGCGCCGAGGCCATGTGCGGACCCTGGCGCGTGACGAAGAGCGGGTCGACGCGTTTCGGGCCCCTCTCGGCCAGAAGCCGCTCCTGGTACCCCGCGCTGAAGAGGCCGCCGGCCGTGCCCAATACGACGCCGATCTCGCCGGCTTCGCGTTCCACGTCCAGCCCGGCCTTGAGCACCGCCTCCCGCGCGGCGGCCACAGCGAACTGGCCGAACCGCGCCGTTCGGCGCGCGGTCCGGGCGTCCAGATGATCCTCCGGGTTGAAGTCCGGCACCACGGCGCCGATGCGCGTGGGCAGGTCCTCCCATTCGGGTCCGTCGAGGCGGCGCACGGCGGACCGGCCCGCCCGCAGGCCCTGCCAGAACGTGTCCGCGCCGACGCCGAACGGCGTCACGGCGCCGACCCCGGTGATCACCACCCGTTGGATCGTCGGCGTCAACGACGTCACCTCGATCACGGCTGTCGTTGCCGCGTACTTATTCCGGCATGGCGTCCGGTTTCCTGCGTGGCCGGAAACTGTGGTATCGTGCCAGTAGGTTCTGGGCAAGGGAAGGGCACCATGCGCTTCGGCATCTTCCTCACGATGGACTACTACCCCGGGCGCTCTCCGGACCGCGCCCGCTTTCTTCAAGAGGCACTGGACCTGGCGGAATTCTGCGACGCCCTGGACCTCGAAGTCTGGGTCGCGGAGCACCACTTCTCCGATTACGGCGTGTCGCCGTCGCCGGCCGCGTTCCTCGCCGCGGCGGCGCAGCGCGCCCGCCGCGTGCGCCTGGGCGCGGCCGTGGCCGTGCTTCCTCTACAGCACCCCATGCGCATCGCCGAAGACTACGCGTTTGTCGACGCCGTCTCCGGCGGCCGCCTGGAGTTCGGCGTGGGCAGCGGGTACCTCGCGCACGAGTTCGTCGGCTTCGGGCTGAACACAGACGAGAAGCGGGAGAGGTTCGAAGAGAGCCTGGCCGTGATCCGGCGGGCGTGGCGCGGCGAGGTCGTGCGGCACGAAGGCCGGTACTGGCGCGTCGACGGCGCCCGCCTGAACGTCCTGCCCGTGCAGGCGCCGCACCCGCCGATCTGGCTCGGCATCACGCGGCCCGAGCCGGCGCCGTTCGTCGGTCGCGCCGGCCACGACGTCATCTGCGTGCCGTACATCCGCCTGGCCGGCGACGCGGACCTCGCCCGGCTGCTGTCGGAATACCGGCGGGGGCGCGAGGAAGGCGGCCACCCGGGCGAGGGGCGCGTGGGCATCGCCTGCCACGCGTTCGTGGGCGAGGTCCCGTGGCAGGGTCCGGACGATCCCGCGTACGCGGCCGCCGAGGACGCGCTGCGCCTGTATCTGGACACGCGGCGGGCGCCGGGCGCGCGGTATGAGGGAACGCCCATATCGCGGGACTTCGTGTGGTTTGGGGACGCGGCCCAGGTGGCGCGGCGCGTGGAGAGCGCGCGGGCGATGGGCGTGTCGCTCGTTCTGCTCCTGGCGAGTTTCGGCGGGCTGAGCGCGGATCTCGTGCGCGCGTCGCTGGAACGCTTCGCGCGGCAGGTGGCGCCGATGTTCGCGGGCGCGGCGGACGCCGCGGCCGCGAGCCGCGAGACATGAGACGGTTGAGACAGGCGTTTCTGCAGGCCACGCTGTACCCCGCGG
>JADGHN010000002.1 GCA_019683875.1 Clostridia bacterium | reverse complement strand
GCCCGGACGTCCTCCCGGCGCACCCGTCCCTCGGGGAGCGGAACGGCGACCTCGGCGACCTCCGCATGGACGTCCGCTCCGGCGACGCCCAGCCATACGGGCGGCGCCGCCGCCACACCCGCGCAGGCGCGTTCCACGGCCAGCCGGATGCTCCGGGCGACGGTCTCCGCGTCCGTCGCCTGCCCCTTGCGCAGGCCGCGGGTCGTGGCTTGTCCGTGGCCGGCGAGCCGGACGCCCGAACGGTGCCGCTCCGCCACCAGGGCCAGCGTCTTCGTCGTGCCCAGGTCCACGGCGGCGACCCACGGGGTTCCATTCACGTCCTGCACAGTTCGCCCCCCAATGCGAGACGTGGCCTTGTTCCGCGCACCCGCTCCCGATCCCTTCTGCGCCGGCGCGCTGCCGCTCATCCGCCGTCGACGGCGGGAGGGGGCGGGAGGTCGTCCTGTGGATCGACCGGCCGCACGACGGGTTCATCCGGGTCCACGACGCTGATGTAGAGCGCCTGCGTGCCCTGCTGCTTCATCGCGCTCAGAAGGCCGGAGAGGACCGACAGCTGCCGCTTGGCGTCGGGGACAAGGCCGAGTTGCACCGGCGTGCGGTCCGCCAGGTAGAGGACGATCGAGGTGTCGGCCTCGATGTGGATCTCCGCGACGTCGATCTCCGGGAACGAGCGCGCGGCGGCGGCGACTTGGACGGCCCTGGAGAGGCCCGCCGACTGGACGATGGCGCGCGGGCGCAGGTCCTCGCGCGCACCCGTGACCAGCGGCAGCCGGGCGTCGACCCCTCGCCCCACGCGCATCACGGCGCCCGACGCGTCCACCTCCGCCACCTGTCCGGACGGCAGGATCACTTCCGCCACCGGCTGGCGCTCCACGATCTCGATCTTCAACGTGTCCGGCCAGCGCTTGACGACGCGCACGGACGCGATCATCGGGTCTTCAAGCAGGCGCGCGGCGACGTCGCCGGCCCGGATCTTCCAAAGCGGCACCTGATGCCGGATGGCCGCCTCGGACACGACCTGCTCCGCGGTCAGCTCCGAGAGGCCGCTCACCTGCACGTGCGTGACGAGGAGGGCCGGGCTTCGCAACAGGAGAAACGCGCCGATCAGCGCCAGCGTCGCCGCCAAAAGTCCGAAGGCGCGTCGCGCGGTCATGGCCCGTCCCCTGATCCTTCTCGGCGCATAGCGGCTCGCCATCGCGCTCATGTTACTACCGTTGCAAGCGCGGAGAGGAGTCCCGTCTTGAAGCGCCTGTCCGTCCTGTCCTTCGTGGCGATCGCGTCCGTTCCCTTTGTGATGGTCCTCTCGAATTCCATGCTCATTCCGGTGCTCCCGGCGATGCAGCGAGCGCTGAACGTGAGCCTGTTCCGCATCGGCCTGCTCATCACCGCGTTTTCCATCGCCGCGGCGCTCGTCATCCCGGTCGGGGGCTACCTCTCGGATCGCTGGGGCCGCAAGGCGATCATCGTGCCTGCGCTGTTCCTGTTCGGACTGGGCGGCGGCATCGGAGGCGTCGCGCCGCTCGTCTCGGCCCATCCGTACCCCTGGATCCTGGCGGGCCGCGTGCTGCAGGGCATCGGCGGCGGCGGCCTGTATCAGGTCGCGATGGCGCTCGTCGGCGACCTGATCCGGGGCCGGCAGCGAACGAAGGCGCTCGGGGCGCTCGAAGCGTCGAACGGCCTGGGCAAGGTGCTGAGCCCGATCATCGGCGCCGCGGCCGCGCTGATCGTGTGGTACGCCGCCTTCTTCGTGTACCCTGTCCTCGCCTGGCTGGCGGCACTGGCCGTCTGGTTCTGGGTCGAGGAACCGCCGCGCGGCGAGCGCGCCCGCCAACCGCTGCGGCAAAACCTTCAGAATCTCAAGGACACGTGGTCGTCCAAGGGCGTGTCCCTGTCCGTGGCCTTCCTCGCCGGCTCCCTGGCCATCTTCTTCCTCTTCGGGGTGCTGAGCGACTATTCGGACCTCCTCGAGCAGCCCTACGGGATCGTCGGGTTCGTGAAGGGGCTCGTCATCGCCATACCGGTGGCGGTCATGGCCGCGACGTCATACGTGTCCGGCACCGTACTGCAGCGGCACCTCGCACGGTGGGCGAAGGTCGTCGTGGCCGTGGGCCTCGGTCTCGTCGCCTTGGCGTTCGTGGGCATGTACGTCTTCTTCCGCGATCTCTACCTTCTGACGGCGTCGATCGCGCTCATGGGGCTCGGCAACGGCCTCATCCTGCCCGCCCTGAACACGATGATCACGAGCGCCACCGGCAGCGCCCAGCGCGGCACCGTCACCTCCCTCTACGGCACGGTGCGCTTCGTCGGCGCCGCCGCCGGGCCGCCCGTGTTCAGCGTGGTCGTCGACTGGGGAAGGAGCGTCACGTTCCTCGGCGCCGCCGCACTGTCGGCCGTCGCCCTGGTCATGAGCCTCCTTTGGATCGACAAGGAGAAGATGTTGCCGCCCGAAACGGGCGAAGGAGGGCGGTCGCGCCCGAGCCGCGTCAAACGGGCGCGCTTCGAGCGTCCAAGAGCCCCGGCGGACAAGACCGTGCTCCGGTCGTGAGCGCCCTCAGCCGGAGCGGTCGAGCCACCGGCCCTCACCCGGCGGCGCCGCCAGCGCCTCGCGCGCCGCGGCGGCCCGGTCCAGCTCGGCGGCGACCTCCCCCTGCCACGCGCGAAACCGGGCGACGTTCGCCTCGTGAGCGGCCTTGACGGCCGTCCACAGGCGTGCCGCCTCCGCGTCAGCGCCGGGTGACAGGGCTTCAAGCTCCACCTGCAAGACGCTCAGGTGGTCGACGAGCGCCGCCGCGCCGGCCAGATCGCGCCGTTCCAGGCAGCGGGCGAGTTCCTCCTCCACCGCCAACCAGCGCCGCGCCAGGGACTCAGCCATGGACCGCCATGCCGGCGTCGCCCGCCCGCGCCGCCGGGCCGAAGGCCGCCGCCCAGGCGTCGCGGATCGGCTCGAGCGCCTCGAGCGCCGCGCGGCCCGCCTCCGCGTCCGCGTCGATGTTGGCGCGCACCAGCCGCCAGTAGGCGAAGTCGTACAGGGCTTCGAGCCGCGACGCCAGGTCGGGCGCGGCCTCGCGGTTGAGCGCCGCGCGCAGCGCCTGCACGACGTCCTGCGCGCGCAGGAGCCGGTCCCGTGCCGCGTCCCGCCGCCCGGCCTCCAGGTCGGCGACGCCCGCGCGGGTCTCGGCGACGGCCCTCCGCAGGAGCATGTCGATCAACGCGACGGGGGACGCCGACTGAACGAGGCTTGCCCGATAGGCTTGGATCGACGTCTCAAGCACGGATCTCATCCTTTCCGTCAGCCAGAGCTTTGCGGACCTCGCGTTCCCAGTCGTGGAGGCGGGCGGTCGCCGTGTCGGGGGGAATCTGGGCGACGACGCGCCCCGTCGACACTTCGCGGACGACGATGACGGGACGGCCCATGTTGGGGTCGTAACTCACGCCGACGATCACCGGCAGGTGCGCCAGATGCTGCGCCAACGCCTCCCTTGCCGCGGCCACCGCTCCGACCTCTCGGGAAGGCGAGCCGCCTGCGGGGCCGGCCGCAACGTCCGGCGCGGGATCCCATGCGGGACCGGACGGCGGTCGAATGGCCACATCGTTCCCTCCTTCCGACGGAGCGGGGTCAGCCGTTCGACTGACCCGACTGCTGCATGAACAGCGCGCTGAGCGCCATGCCCAGCGACTGGGCCTGGCTCTGCAAGCGGCTGATGGCCTCCTCCATCCGGTTGAACTGGTCGCGCAGCATCTGCTCCCGCCGCTGCAGGAACTCCCGCATCGAGTCGGCACGGTCCTGCAGCGCCTTGATGCGGCCGTCCCAGGACTTCGCGGCCGCGTCCAGGATGCCGCCCGTCTTCAGCCACGCGTCCGTGTCGTCGACGATCCTCGCGGCCACGCCGGTGCCTGCGGTGGCGAAGAGGGCTTTCACCGACGCGGGATCCTGGTTCCAGGCGTCGCGGAACTTGGCCGTATCCAACTGCAGCGTGCCGTCGACCGACTGCGTGATCCCGATCTGCGCCAGCGTCTGGAACGTGCCGGCCGCGCTCACCCACGCCTGGACGTCGTCGCTCAGCCGGCTCTGGCCGAGCAGCAGGTCCATGTTGCCGAGCAGCGGGCCGCCCTGCTTCGTCTGCGGGTCGTACTTGGTGTCCGTCCGGATCGTCTTCACGAGGTTGTTGAACGCGTCGACGAACTTCTGGACGTTGCGTTCCACCGCGGATTCGTCCGGCGTGAGCGTGAGCGTCACCTGGTCGTTCTGCTTGAGGTTCTTCAACGTGATCGTGACGCCGGGGATGGCGCCGGTGATCGTGTTCGAATCGGAGACCATGGCGACGCCGTTGATCACGAAGTGCGCGTCCTGCGCGCGCTGCTTCACGGCGGAGGCCTGCGCGCGGGTGTCCGTCGTCGAGGCGAGGATGCCGAGATCGACGAACAGGGAAACGCCGCCGGTCGTCGACGACGTCTGGTCACCGTAGGTGATGGCGTTCGCCGCGCCCGTCTTCGTCGACAGCAGTTGCAGCGCCATGTGCGTCGTCCCGGTGGTCGCGTCGTAGACCTGCAGCACGCTGGCCTTCACGTGCGTCGTCGCCGTCTGGTCGTTGATGATCGCCGCGATCTGGTTCAGCCCCTCGGAGCCGTTCAGCGTGAACGTCGTCCCGTTCAGCGTGAACGTGCCGGTGTAGCCGAGGGCCGCGTTCGGGTCGGTGATCGAGGCGGTCGTGGACACGTCCTGCTCCGCGCGAGCCATCGGGTCGGTGATGCCCTGTTGCGCCAGGTACGCCTGGTCGGCCTGGATGGTGTAGGTCCCTGCGGTGGCGCCGTCGCCTGCGGTCGCGTCGAGGACCGCGGCATCCGAAACGGCGACCTGCTGGGGATCCCACGCCGTGTCCCCGGTCAGCGCGTCCGCCGCGTCGTGGAGCGCCTGGAACAGGCCGCGCAGCGGGTTCCACGCGTTCTCCTGCTGCTTCAGGGCATTGATCTGGCTGTTGAGCAGGTTCAGGGGCTGGCTTTCAAAGGCGATGATCTTGTCGATGAGCGACGAGGTGTCGATTCCCGTGGCGATGCCGCTGATGCCCAACTGGGGTCCCAGCGATGACATGGCTGCGCCTCCCTACCCCGTTTTCGTGAGGCGGGGGCGCATTGTTTACACCGAGGCGGGCAGGGATGCCGGCGAGGACGGCAGGGTGAACCAGAAGCGGGAGCCCTCCCCCAGCCGGCTCTCCACGCCGACCTGGCCGCCGTGCAGCTCGACGAGCTGCCGGACGATGGACAGCCCCAGGCCCGTCCCGCCGCGCTGCCGTTTGGAGCGCACGCGGGATCGGTCCACGCGGTGGAAGCGCTCCCAAATGAGGTCCAGCTCCTCCTCCGGGATGCCCTCTCCCGTGTCGATCACCTCGAAGCGCACCCAGTCCGCGTCGCCGCGCACGCGAAGCTCGACGCGGCCGCCGTCGTCCGTGTGGTCCACGGCGTTGTCGAGGAGATTCGTGAGGATCTGCTGCAGTCGTTCCGGGTCGGCGTACACGGTCGGGGAGCCCTCGGCAGCGACCTCGACCGTCACGCCGAGGGACGTCGCGCGGGGTTCCACGCCGAGCACCGCGCGGCGGGCCGCGTCGACGGCGGAGACGAACTCCGGCCGGATCGTGACCTTGCCGGCGTCGAGGCGCGAAAGGTCGAGGAGGTCGGCGACGAGGCGGGACAGCCGCTCCGTGTCCTGGCGCATCAGCTCCAGATACCGGGCGGCCTGGTCCGGGGGAATCGTCCCGTCTTCGAGCAGTTCGATGAAGCCTGCCAGCGAGGCAAGGGGCGCGCGGAACTCGTGCGAGACGTTCGCGACGAACTCCCGCCGCATGCGCTCCAGCCGGCGCTGTTCCTCGAACGTGCGGCCGATCGCCTCCGCCGCGTGGTTGAAGGCGCGGGCCAGCTGCTGAAGTTCCTCCGGCCCCTCCACGGCGACCCGCTCGTCGAGATCCCCCTGCGCCAGCCTCCCGGCCGCCTGCGCCATGCGTTCGAGCGGCCGCCCGACGCTTCGCGAGAAGGCCGCCGCCAGCGCGGCCGAGATCGCGAGCGCGATCGCGAGGGCCCAGATGAGGCGACGCCGGGCGTCGCGCACCGTCGCCTGGATGTCCACGAGCGGCCGGTGAAGGATCACGGCGCCCAGCGTCTCGCGCCCGACCGTCACCGGCACGGCGACGGCGATGGACGGCGTCGACAGGCCGAAGCTCTGCCCCCAGCCCATCACGGTGCGGCCGCGCAGCACCTGCTCCACGGCGTCGCGCGTGAGGCGGACGCCCACAAGGTCCTTGCCTGCGGGCGTCGCCGCCAGCACGACGCCGACGCGGTTGATGACGATCGGCTGCGACGGCACGAACGGCCCGACCACCTCAAGCATGCTGCTGAGCGACTCGGGCGAGCTTCCGCTCAAGAGCGAGACCTGGACGAGCCGGGCGATGTTGCGGCCGTCGCGCAGAAGCTCCTGCTGCTCCGAGCTGATGAGGTAGGATTGGTAGAAGTACGTGAGCGCCAGCGACGCCACGAGCAGCGTCAGCACGCAGGCGGCGAGGTACGAGAGCAACAGGCGGCCGTAGAGGCGGCTTGGCCACCACTTCACGGCTCTCGCCCTTCCGGCGAAAACCGGTAGCCCACGCCCCACACGGTCTCGATGAAACGGTGGTTCTGCCGCCCGGCCGTCTTTTGGCGGAGCCGCTTGACGTGCTCGTCCACCGTGCGGGCGTCGCCTTCGTAGTCCCAGCCCCAGACCCGGTCGAGGAGCTGGTCGCGGGTGAAGACCTGGCCGGGATGGCGCGCCATGAAAGCCAGGAGTTCGAACTCCCGCGGCGCCAGCTGCACGTCCGCGCCGTCGACCTGCACGCGGTAAGCCGCCGTGTCGATGACGAGCCCCGGGTACCGCAACGTGACGCCCGTCTCCGTTCCCACGCGGCGAAGGAGCGCCTGCACCCGGGCCGCCAGCTGCCGCGGGCTGAACGGTTTGGTGACGTAGTCGTCGGCGCCCAGCTCCAGACCCCGGATCTCGTCGTCCTCCTCGCCGCGCGCCGTCAGCATGAGGATGGGGACGCGCGACTGCTCGCGAATGCGGCGGCAGACGTCCCAACCGTTGATCTTTGGCAGCATGAGGTCGAGGATGACGAGGTCGGGCGACAGGACGGCGAAACGGTCGAGCGCCTCCGCGCCGTCCGCGGCCTGTTCCACGCGGAAGCCGCGCTTCTCAAGCGCCAGCCGGACGAGCTCGCGGATGTGGTCGTCGTCGTCGACGACAAGCACAAGCGGTCCCATGGCTCAATCCTGACCCAGCCGGACGCCGATGCCCCGCAGGTTGTACGTGATGATGCCGTCCGCCATCGCGGCCAGCGGCCGCGGCGCGGGCCGCGTGGCCCACTCCGACACGACCGCCCACACGGAGCCGAAGAGCGCGAGCGCGGTGAGCCGCGCGTCCTGCGGCGGGGCGTCGCCGTCCGCCACAAGTTCCTCCACGTAGCGGGCGATCACGTCCTCGAAGGCGTCGCGCAGCGCCTGTTGGCGGGCCAACGCCGTGTCCCCGGCCGTGGCCCCCTGCACGACGGTCACGCGCGTCAGCTCCGGGTGCCGCTCGAAGACGCCCAGCGCAGCGCGAAGCGCCGCGGCGATGCGGGCCGAAGCCCCGCGCGCGGAGCCGAGCGCTTCGCCCACGGCGTCCCACAAAAGCTGCGCCATGTGGTCCATCAAGGACAGGAACAGCTCTTCCTTCGAAGGAAAGTGGAAGTACAGGGCGCCCTTCGAAAGGCCGGCGCGCCGGGCGATGTCGTCCATGGTCGCGCGGAAGTACCCTTCCGCCGCGAAGACCTCCGCCGCGGCGGCGAGGATGCGCTGTCGGGTCGTCAAGGGGTTCCCTCCCGGCTCATCTCCGCGAGGCGCACGCGCACCGTCCGCTGCGCGCCGTTGCGCTGCAGGGCGACCTCCACGACGTCGCCGGGATGGTGCATCTCCAGCATCCCCAGCAGGTGGATGTAGTCGTTGACGGGCTGGCCATCAAAGGCGACGACGCGGTCGCCCACGCGGATGCCAGCGACGTCCGCGGGTCCGCCGCGGACGACGTCGGTGACGCGAAGCGAGATCTCCGGATCGCCCGTCAGCGGGTCGCGCCCCACGAAGGGGAACGAGACGCCCAGGTACGCGCGCCGCACGCTGCCGTACCGGACGAGGTCGTCCACCACGCGCTTGACGATGTTCGACGGGATCGCGAAGCCGATGCCCTCGACGGTGCTGGAGGCCGGCCCCTTCAGCGTGTTGATGCCGATCACGCGGCCGGAGACGTCCACGAGCGGCCCGCCGCTGTTGCCCTGGTTGATCGCCGCATCGGTCTGGATGAGCTGGGTCACCCTCTGGCGGGTGGGGTCGAACGCGACGTCCTCGTCCCCGGTGTAGCCGTACAGCGCCGGCCGGATGCCGCTCACGACGCCGGCGGTGACCGACCGCTGGTAGTCGAGGCCGAGCGGGTTGCCGATGGCGATGACGGGCTGGCCGACCTGCACCTTGTCCGAATCGCCGAACACGGCGACGCGAAGCGATTCGCGCGGGACGATCTTCAACACGGCGAGGTCCGTCTGCGGGTCGGTGCCGACGACGCTCGCGGGGACGCGCTGCCCGTCGGGCAGCTCCACCTGAAAGAAATTGCCGCCGGCGATGACGTGGTCGTTCGTGACGATGTAGCCCCGGCGGTCAAAGGTGACGCCGGTGCCGATGCTGGTGGCCACCGCCGAGCCCCAGAACGACGACTGGCGTTCCTGGCTGATGACGCCGACGACGGCCGGCCCCACTTCTCTTGCGACGGCGACGGCCGGCGCGTCGTCGAAGCCCGCGTTCGAGATGAGGGGCACCGGTTGCGGGCCGCGGCCGAGCGCCGCCGCGCCGGGCCAGATGGCGAGCGTGACCCAGACCCCGCCGGCGCCGCCCAGGAGCGCGCACGCCAACCCGAACGCCAGCCAGCGCGCGCCGCGACCCAGGGAGTCGCGCTGCGGTCCGCGGTGCGCGCGTCCAGGGGGCGAGTCCACGGGCGGGACTCCGGGCACGGAGGCTCCTCCGGCGGGCGGAGCCGGATTCTCAGGGTGCGATGCAGGACCCAAACACGGTTCCTCCCGGTCCATTCTCGCACCATTGTACCCGCTCGAAAGCGGGGAAACTCAGCGTTTCACGGGCTGCGTCAACACCTGCCACGCGGGCGTCTCCTGGGCCGTGCTCCCGCCCCGCTCGCAGGCGACGTAGTCCTTGAACACCCAGCCGCGCGTCCCGTCGGGCAGCTGGACGTTGGCCCAGTAGCCGCTGAAGTCGATGATGAGACAGGGCGTTCCGTACTTCAGCTGGCCGATCAGCGGATGGCCCGCGCCGGGACCCTGCCGCAACTTGACCTGGTCGTCCGTCACCTTGGCGAAGCACTGGAACCGGCTGGGCAACGGCGTCGTCATCAGCTCCAGAAACGACAGTTGGAAGCGCTGCGATTCCACCAGGTGCTTGACGAGCTCCCGCTCCACGTCCGTCGCGGCGGCGCCCGCCAGGGTTTCGTATTGGGTCCAGAGCGGCGCTTCCGCATCGTGCAGCGCCCTCGCCAGCTCTCGAAGCGAAGCCATGCGATCCCTCCCCGGTACGCCTCAACATATGCGCGCCGGGGCGGCGCCTAGACGTCTAGGACCGGGCGAACTCCTGCAGCAGGAGCGCCATGTGGTAGATGCCCTGCGCGTAGTCGCTGAGCCGGATGTTCTCGTCCGGCGCGTGCGCGCGGCTGTCCCAGTACCCGCAGCCCGCGCTCACCATGGGAATGCCCAGCGCGTGCCCGAGGGGGTACATGGGCCCGCTGCCGGCGCTCGTGACGTGGACGCGCGCCGGCTTGCCGTACGCCTTCTCCGCCGTCTCGGCCACGAGGCGGACGAAGGGGTCGTCGACCGGCGTGCGGTACGCCCGTTCGGCGCTGAGGAGCGTGAGACGGATGTCCTCGAAACCGTGCTCGTCGAGGAACTTCCGGAGCTTCTGGAAGACATCGTGCGGGTCCTGGCCCGGCACGAGGCGGAAGTCCACCTTCGCGCGGGCCACCGCAGGCAGCACCGTCTTCGGGCCGGGCCCCTGGTAGCCGCTGTCCAGGCCGCAGATGGTGCAAGTCGGGCCGAAGAGAAGCGCCTCGCGCGCGGCGTCGTCCCCTTCGACGGTGAAGGACGCGATGCCCAGGTTCTGCCGCAGGCGCTCGGGGTTCCACGGCACGCGCCGGACGGCGGCGCGCTCGGCCTCCGTGGGCGGCTGGATGCCGTCGTAGAACCCCGGGATGCGCACCCGGCCATCGGGGCCCTTGATCGCGTTCAGCGCCCACACGAGACGCCACGCCGGGTTGGGGACGATCGCGCCGATCGACGAGTGCTGGTCCCGGTTCGCGCCGCGCGCCTCCATTTCCACGTAGCACAGCCCCTTGAGCCCCAGGGTGAGCTCGGGATGGCCTTCCTGGTCGACGCCGCCGAACTCCCAGATGCAGGCGTCGGCCCGCAGGCGGCCCTTGTGCTTCTCGACATAGGCGTCGAAGTGGACGCTGCCGATCTCCTCCTCGCCTTCCACGAGGAACTTGACGCGGCAGGGTAGCTCGCCGCGCAGCCGGCGCACGGCGCGGATGGCGGCGATGCGCGCCATGAGCGGGCCCTTGTCGTCCGAGACGCCGCGGGCGATGAGCTTGCCGTCCCGGATGGCGCCTTCCCAGGGCGGCGTGGACCAAAGCTCGAGCGGCTCAGCCGGCTGCACGTCGTAGTGGTTGTAGAAGAGCAGCGTGCGGTCCGACGCCCCGCCGAACTCCGCGAACACGGCCGGCGCGGCGTCCGGGAGGCGCCAGATCTCGACCGTGTCGGCTCCGGCTTCCCTGAACAGCGCGGCCGTCAGCTGGGCGCACTCCTCCATCCCGAACGACTGGGCCGCGACGGAAGGCTGGCGCACCAGCCGGATGAGATCGCCCAGCGCCTGCGGCCATTCCTGGCGCACGGCCTCGGCGAGCTCAGGGCTGGCCTCCTTTTGCAGAAGCTGGGGCATGGGCACGTCCGCTCGGGTCACGGGGCGCTCTCCTTCCCTGGCCGGGAGCGGCTTCAGCCGTCGATGCGGTACAGCCGCGCGGCGTTCCCGGCGAAGATCTTCTGGATGTCTTCTTCAGGAAGCCGCAACTCCCTTGCGGCCCGCACCTGAAGCTCGAGGTACTGGTGCACGAAGCCGCGAGGCCGCCAGGAGGAGTCCGTGCCGAAGAGAATGCGGTCAGGGCCGATGAGCTCGTAGAACTTGCGCAGGGCCGTCTTCACGTCCATCGGGTACGGCATCCAGTCCATCCACTGGTTGGATCCGGACGTGTCGACGTAGATGTTGGGCAGCGCCCAGCACAGCTGCAAAAGGTCCCACATGTAACTGCAACCGAAGTGCGGGATGATGAACGGGATGTCGAGGAACTCCCGCGCGACCGGCTCCAGCGTGAGGGGGCTCATCCGCGGGTGGTACACGACGCCCCCGCCGTGGCCGAGCGTGCCGAAGTGACAGAGGACCGGGAGGCGCCGGTCGGCGAGGTACTGCCAGATCGGGCGCAGCCGCGGGTCCTCGAACGGGATCGGCATGCGGGGACCGAACATCTTCAAGCCGCGCAATCCGTGGACTTCGACGGCCTCCTGCAGCCGCTCCAGCGCGCCGTCCTCGTAGATGGGCTCGTGGCTCAGGCCGATGAAGCGGTCCGGGTGCAGCCGCACGATGCGCGCGAGTTCCTCGTTGCCGCCGCCGGTCACCCAGATGATGCGTTCCACGCCCCACCGGTCGAGGTCCGCCACATAGGCGTCGGCGTACGCGCGGATCTCCTCGTCCGTGGCCGCTGGCGGCTGCGGGTCCGGGAAGTTCCACACCTTTCGCATGCGCGCCATGCGCTCCCGATTGTACGCGGCGATCGCGGGATGGGTCTCCTGGGCAGGAGCGCCCGGCCGCGGCCGGGCCACCGGAAAGTGAGCGTGGCTGTCGATGATCCGCAATCCTTGGTACGGCAAAATGGTCGCCTCCTCAACGCTTCCACGGACCTTCTACCGCGCCGGCGACGCCGTCTCCTGTCCCATCCGCCCGGCCGGTGCCGGGCCGAGCCGCTCCCGCGCCGTCCGGGCCACCGCCTCGGCGACCAGCGCCTCGACGTCGAGGCGCTCCTCCGCGCGCCGGCAGTCGTCGATTCGCGGCCGCGTGGCCGGGTTGCGCGGGACGAACACGCTGCAGCAGTCGGGGAACGGCCGCACGCTGATCTCGTACGTGCCGATGCGCCGGGCCAGCTCGACGATCTCCGCCTTGTCGAGGCCCACGAGCGGGCGCAGGATGGGACGGTCGGCCACGTCCGCGATGGCGGCGATGCTCTCAATGGTCTGGCTTGCGACCTGGCCGAGGCTCTCCCCCGTGATGAGCGCGCCCGCCCCCACCTGATCGCCCAGGCGCTGGGCGATGCGCACCATGAACCGGCGCATGAGTACGGTGCCGAGCGGGTCCGGGGCGCGCTCGTAGATCTGCTGCGAGATCTCGGTGAACGGCACCGTGTAGAGTTCCAGGGGGCCGCACCAGACGGCGAGCGCCCGGCACAGGTCCCTCACTTTCTCCAGCGCCTTCTCCCCGGTGTACGGCGGGCTGTGAAAGTACACGGCGACAGGTTCCAGGCCGCGCTTCGCGAGGAGCCATCCCGCCACCGGGCTGTCGATGCCCCCGGACAGCAGCAGCATGCCCCTGCCGCCGGTGCCCAGCGGCAGGCCTCCGGGCCCGGGGTAGGTCTCCGCGTAGACGTACGCCCACTCGCGGACTTCCACTTGCACGACGGCGTCCGGCCGGCGCACGTCGACGGGCCAGTCGAGGCGCGCGGCCAGGGCGGCGCCCAGTTCCCGGGCGATCTCCGGCGATGTCTTGGGAAACGACTTGTTCGCGCGGCGGGCCTCGACCTTGAACGTGCGGGCGCCGCCGGACTTCGCCCGCCGGCCCAGCGCCTCCGCCGCCTCGACGAGCGCCCCCCAGTCCAGCGGCACGCGCCGGGCCGGGCTCACGGACACCACGCCGAACGTGCGCGTGAGCGCGAACAGCAGCCGCTCCCGCACGTCGTCCTCCTGCTCGTCGTAGTCCACGTAGATCCGCCCGTGCGCGAGCCGCACGCGCACGGGCGCGTCCGCGCCGGCGGCGCGCTCGATGGCCTCCGACAGGCGTCGTCTCAGCGCGTGTTCGAACGTTTGCCGGTTCGCGCCCTTGAGGCTGATCTCGCCGTAGCGCACGAGCATCGTGCCGCCCGGCTGGGCGGTGGCGTTCATCGCCCGTCCCCCTTCCGCGTCAACGTCCGCCGCTCCGGCCGCGGACGCGCGCGAACTTCAATAGGTTGGGCACCGTGGCCGCAAAGGCCTGCACGGCCCGTTCGACGTCCTCGTCGGTGGTGAAGCGGGATAGGCTCAGGCGCACGGCTCCCTGGGCGACCGCGTCGCTGCAGCCGATCGCCTTCAGCACATGGCTGGGGCGGGGATCGCGCGAGGTGCAGGCCGACCCCGTCGAGGCGAACACGCCGTGCTCCTCCAGCGCGTGGACGACGACCTCGCCCCGGAGACCGGGGAAGGAGACGTTAAGGATGTGCGGCGCCGCTTCCGCAAGCTCCGGGCCGTTGCGAACGATCTCGATCCCGGGGAGGCTCGCGCGCAACGCGTTCCAGAGGCGGGCCTTGAGCTCGCGCATGCGCGGCCAGGCTTCGACGAGGCCATCCAGCTCCCGGAGAGCCGCGCCAAAGCCCGCGATGCCGGGCACGTTCTCCGTGCCGGGACGCAGGTCGCGTTCCTGGCCGCCCCCCTGCGCGAGCGGCACGAGCCTCACGCCGCGCCTCACGTACAGGGCGCCCACGCCTTTGGGCCCGTGGATCTTGTGCGCGCTGAAGGAGGCGAGATCGGCGTGGCGGACCACCTCGCCGAGCGGCACCTTGCCGAGCGCCTGCACCGCGTCCGTGTGCAGCAGCGGCCGGTCCTCGCCGAAACTCGCAAGGACCTGCCCGATCGCCGCGATCGGTTGCACCGTCCCGATCTCGTTGTTGACGGCACCCACGGATACAAGAACGGTGTCCGGCCGGATGCGGGCCCGAAGTCCCTCCGGGTCCACGTACCCCTGCCCGTCGACCGGCAGGAAGTCGACCTCGAATCCTTCGGCCCTCAGGGCTTCCACCGCGTTCAGGACGGAGTCGTGTTCGATCGGCGAGACCAGCAGGTGGCGGCCGCGGCGAGCGCGCGCCCGCGCCGCCCCCTTCAGGGCGAGGTTGTTCGCCTCCGTGCCTCCGGAAGTGAAGACGAGCTCGTTCGGCGCCACGCCCAGCACGCGGGCCAGATCCGCCCTCGTGGCTTCGACGAGCCGCTCGGCCTCCAGCCCCATGGCGTGCAGCGATGAGGGATTTCCATACGCGTGCAGCAGCGCGTGGCGCACGGCGTCCGCCACGCTCTCTAACGCGCGGGTGGATGCGGCGTTGTCCAGGTAGACGGTCTCCAGCCCGATCGCCCCGTACCGCAGTATACCACCGCCGCGCCGCCCCCTCGGCCCAGGCCCGGCGCGCGCCCGCGGCGGGAGAGGGACGAAAGTCCCGGGCGCCTCCGACGGAAGGCGCATGGTGCCCGCGGCGGGACCGCGCTAGCGTGAGGCCTAGAGGGGAAAAAGGGCGGAGGACAGGCGATGGCGCGGACGGTCCGACTTCTCGTGGTGGATCCCGATGGTGCCGCGCGTCAGGCGCTCGCGGACCTGATGCGCCGCGAACCGCGGCTTGAGCTGGCGGGCATGGCCGCCTCAGCCGAGGAGGCCGCCCGGCACGCCTCGCACTCCCCGGTCGACGCGATCCTCATCGCCGTCGACCTGGTGGCGGACCCCGAGAGCCTCGCCGGCTTCGGGGACACGCCGGTCATCGCGATCGGCCGGGAGGCGCAGCCCGAGGTCATGCGGCGCGCCATGACGGCCGGCGCCCGCGACTTCCTCGTCTGGCCCTTCACCGCGCACGCCCTGCTGCAAGCGCTGGAGGACATCGGTCTCCTGGCCGTCCGGGACGCGGAGACGAGCCCTGTCGCCGTGGTCTCGGCGCGGGGCGGCTCCGGCAAGAGCATCGTCGCGTTGAACCTGGCCATCCTGCGCGCGCGCCGCGACGAACGCGAGGTGGCGCTGCTCGACCTGGACCTCGACAGTGGCTCCCTGGCGCTGTACGCCGGGGTGAAAGCGCAGGCCACGGTCGGCGACCTCCTCCGGCTGGGCGCCGCCATCGACAGCGACGCCCTGCGCAACGTCGCCGTGAAGGTGCCCGGCGTGCCCGTGCACTTGTTCGCTTCCCCGGCCGAGCCGGGAAGCTGGTCCAGCACGCCCGCGGAGGCGCTGCGCGGCTGGGTCGATCGCGTCGAGTCGACCTTCCCCTGCACCATCGTCGATCTGCCCGCGACGTTCGACGAGCGCACCCTCGCCGTGCTCGACGCTTGCGCCCGCGCGGTGTTCGTGACCCCGGCCGAGCTCCCCGCCCTCTACCACGCGGCGCGGTGGATGCGGCGGATCGGCGAGGAGATCGGATGGCCGCGCGAGAGGTTCATCGTCGTCTGCAACCGCACGCACCCGGAGATGAAGCTGCCGCCGAAGGCCGTCGTGGAGGCGCTCGCCACGCCCAATGTGGTTCAGGTCCCGTTCGACCCGACGGCGGCCTCCTCCGTACAGAGCGGGCAGGCGGTGGCCGGCCGGCGCAACCCCGTGCCGTTCGTACGCGCGCTTGAGCCCCTGCTGCAGGCGCTCGGCGCCGAGAGTGACAGGCGTGGCCCGGCCCAGGCACGAGCGTCGGCGCCACGCAGCGCGGACGTCCCGAACAACCTCGGCCCGGCCATGCCCTGGTAAGCCATTCGACAGGAAGGGGTGACGACAGTGCCGATATCGTCCGTGTCGATTCTCAACCGCGAGTTCACCAAGACGTTCCGCGGGTACGATCCCGAGGAAGTGGACAAGTTCATGGAGGAGCTCGCGCGCGATGTCGACCAGTTGCAAGAGGAATGGAAGCAGGCGAAGGAAGAGAGCGAGCGCCTGACGGACGAGGTTCGCCGCTGGCGCACGGAAGCGCAGGAGGCGGCGCGCCGCGTCGAGGCGGCGGAGGCGCGCGCGGACGAGTTGGCACGGGAAGTCGAGGCCGCCCGTCAAGAGGTGGAGGCGGCTCGTAAGGAAGTCGAATCCGTCCGCCACGAGCTGGACGCCGCGCGTCAGGAGTTGGACGACGCCCGCCGCGGCGGAGACCCGGATCTGCAGCGGCGCCTGCAGGCTCTGGAACAGGAGCTCGCCCGCTACCGGGAAAGGGAGCGGGAGCTCGCCGACGCCATCCTGGAAGCGCGGCAGGCAGCGAGCCAATCGGTGAAAGCCGCGGAGGAGCGGGCCCGCCAGATCGTGGAAAAGGCGGAGGCGGAAGCGGCCCGCATGGTCGAGGAAGCCCGCGAGCGCGCGGAGGCGGAGGCGCTGGCGCTCCAGCAGGAGGTCACCGCCCTGCAGTCCGCCAAAGCCGAGCTTGAAACGGAGATCCGCGACACGCTTGAACGGCGGGACGCCCTCGCCGAGCTCTTCGCCTCCTTCCAAGGAAAGTTTCGCGCGGCCGCAGCCGAGTTCACGCGGATCCAGGAGGCGCTCGCCCCGGAGGAACGTCCGGGGGTGGTCAACCTGGACGCGTACAAGAAGAGCGGTCGCTGAACGTTTTCTCTCCCCTCCCCCCTCCCCCGCAACGCGAAGAACGGCCGTCACGGCCGTTCTTCATTGCTTGGAGAGCGGAATAGCGTGCTGTGGGGAGAGACGCCATGCACCGCCGCGCGACGATGTGGACATGGGTCGTCGTCTGCGCGGGCCTGGCCGTCTGGGCGGCCGGTCCCGGCCCCGCAGCGCCGTTCGGCTTCGAACCGGGAGGAGGCCCGGCGCCTTCCCCGGCCCTGCCGGCCTGGGCCGAGGGCGCCGGGCGGGCAGGTGCCCACGACGCGAGGCCCCGCCTGATCGTGTGGTCCGCGCGGCCGCAGGACGACGCGCAGGCGCACGCCGCCGTGGAGGCCTGGCGCGCCTCCCTGGCGGCCTGGCAGCGGCGCAACCCCCGGTGGAAGGTCGACCTCGTGGTCTGGCCCGCAACCGCGGCCGCACGGCGCCTCGCCGACGCCGTGGCCGCCGGGCGACCGCCCGATGTCTATCTCGGGCCGCTGCCCGACGCGCCGGTGCACGCGGTCGCCGCCGCCCTGGATCCGCTCGTCGGAGCGGCGGCGCGCCGCGCGCTAGGTCATGCGGCTCCGCCCGTCGTGACGGCGGGCGGCCACGTGTGGGCGCTGCCCGCCTGCGCCGCGGGGACGCGCGCGCTCGCCAGCCCGCCCTCGTTTGCGCGCTGCATGTGGGTGATCGTGCCCCGCCGCACCGGCCACGACGCGGCCGAGCGCCTGCGCGCGGCGGCCGAGGCGGCCGCGGCGCTCAGCGACTTGCGCGACTCACTGGGAGTTCGTTGACGGCTTCGCCAGTTCCGCCGCTTGTTGCAGCCACTCGGTGTCGATGAGCCGCCCGGCGTCCGGTCGCGTTTCGATCACGCCCTGCTCGGCGAGGAAACCGACGTCGTACACGATGCTCTTGTACGCCGTGCCCTCCTGCCCCCCGCCCAGGTAGTCCGGGCTCAGGACCTGGTCAAGGTCGGGATGCTCGTAGAGGGCGAACGTCTTCAGGACCTCGTCCCGCGCCACGTCGACGTGCTTGATCACCAGGTCCGCCGCCTCGTCGGGATGCTGCTGGCGGAACGCGGCGCCTTGATAGTGGGCCAGGAGGAAGCGGGCGAGGGCGTCCGGGTGCGCCGCGGCGAACTTGCGGTTCGCCACGATGACGTCGTACGTGCGGATCGTGGCCTTCGCGTCGTTGACGAGCTCGACGCCGCCCGCGGCCACGGCCTTGCCCTTCCACGGCTCCCAATTCGCGACGGCGTCGACCTGGTGCGCCTGGAAGGCCGCGAGTTGGTCGTCGGTCGTCATGTCGCGGATGTCGACGTCCTTGGACGGATCGAGCCCGGCCTGGCGCAGTTGCTCGATGAGGAAGCGGTGAGTCGTCGAACCGAGGGCGACGCCGATCGTCTTGCCGCGGAGGTCCGCAGGGGTCCGGATGCCCTCGTCCGGCTGGACGACGATGCCCTCGCCGCCGTTGGAGAGGTCGTCGATGCCGACGATCACGATGTCGGGGTTGCGGCTGGCCGCGAGAATGGCCGGGCTTCCGCCCAGATACCCCACGTCCAGCTGGCCCGCCACGAGCGCGCTGACCATGTCCGGGCCGGAGAGAAACGACGTCTCCTTGATCTTGAGCCCCGGCGGGAACAGGCCCCGTTCGGACGCGATGAAGTACGGCGCCACGAACACGCCCGGCTGGGTGCCGACGCGCACCGTGACGTCGCCCTTTCCCCCCGCGCCCCCGCCGCCGCATGCGGCCAGGGCGAGGGCCGCCACCGCCAGCAGTGCGGCGAGCCGGAGTCGTCTCCTCATCCCATCGCCTCCTCTTGTCCTTCCTCGATCGGCGCGGCGCCGGACGCCCGCTTGGCGCGAAGCCGTCACGCGCGTTCCACCCAGAACGTCAGCCGCTGGTCCAAGACGCGCAGCAGGTGCTCCAGCAGGGCGCCGAGCGCCCCGATGGCCGCCATGCCGAGGACCATGTCGTCGTACTGCACGAAGTGATACGACCGCATGATGAGGTAGCCGAGCCCCGTCTTCGCCGCGATCAGCTCCGCCGCGACGAGGCATGTCCAGCCGACGCCCAGGCCCACCCGCATGCCGGTGAGGATCGACGGCAGCGACGCCGGCAGCACGACCTTCATGAAGATCTGCCGGCGGTTGGCGCCCAGGCTGCGGGCCGCCTTCAGCGCGGTCGGGTCGACGCTGCGCACGCCGGCCGCCGTGTTGAGGAGCACGGGGAAGAAGACGCCGAGCCAGATGATGAACTCCTTGGGCGTCTCCTCCAGGCCGAACGTGAGCATGGCGAACGGGATCCAGCCGAGCGGCGGGATCGGGCGCACCAGTTCGACGAGCGGGTCGACGATGGCTTCCGCGACGCGGCTCGTCGCGATCCAAACGCCCAGCGGCACGGCGGTCCCCACGCCGGCGGCGAAACCGATGAGGACGCGGCGCAGGCTGATGGCGGCGTCCTTGAGGAGCGTGCCGTCGGCGATGCGCTCGACCGCCGCCCTGGCCACATCGCTCGGAAGAGGCAGCCAGCCGAGGTGGACGAGCGAGCCCCAGGCCTGCCAGAGCGCCAGCACCAGGACCGGCGAGAGCCAGCGCAAGAGCGCGCGGGTCCTCGCTTGGCTCCATGGCTCACGCACTTCCGCCCACCCCCGCGGCGAGGCGTCGCCGGTCCTGATCGCGAAGAAGCGACCACAGGCGGGCCTTGTACTCCGTGAAGGCCTTGGCGAAGCGGCGCTCGTCCGCCCAGCGGGGGCCCGGAAGGTCGATGGCGACCTCCTCGCGGACGCGCCCCGGCCGCGTGCCCATGACGACGACGCGGTCGCCGAGAAAGATCGCCTCGTCGATGTCGTGCGTCACGAACACGACCGTCTTGCGCGTCTTTTCCCAGATGCGGGCGATCTCCGCCTGCAGGCCTTCGCGCGTCTGGGCGTCCAGCGCGCCAAAGGGCTCGTCCAACAGGAGCACGGCCGGGTCGTTGGCCAGGGCGCGAGCGATGGCCACGCGCTGGCGCATGCCGCCGGACAGTTGCTTGGGGTAGGCGTCACGAAATTCGGCGAGCCCCACCATCTCAAGGTAGTGCTCCGCAATGGCGCGCCGCTCGGCCGCGGGCACGCCGCGCACCTCAAGTCCGAACTCCACGTTCCCCAGCACCGTGCGCCACGCGAAGAGCCCGAGCGTCTGAAACACGATGCCGATGTCGGCGCGCGGCCCCTGGACGGGCACGCCGTCGATCCGCACCTCTCCGGAGGTCGGCGGCAGGTGGCCGCCGATGATCTGAAGCAGCGTCGACTTGCCGCAGCCCGAGGGTCCGAGCAGGCACACGAACTCGCCGTCGGCGATGTCCAGGTCGATGTCCTGAAGCGCCACGAAGGGCTGCCGCGCGAGCCCCACCTCGAACGCGCGCGTGACGCCGCGGCAGGCGATCTTCGTCTCACGGTGCCGTCTTGTCATGTTCGCTGATCACCTACTTCGAGTTCGCCGAACCGGGCGCGGGGTCGGGGGCAAAACGCGAGGCACCGATGCGGTCGCGGTGCGATACGAGACTACCACAGGCACGGGCCGGCCTGCCTGTGAATCCCTGGCAGGCGAACCAGACAACGAGGGTGCGCATACACCGGCATTGCTCCTCGAAGCGAGGTGAGGCTGAGTGATGCGCCATTTGCACCGGCGCCTGCCTTGGGGCCGGCACGCGCCGCCCGCCGCGCCGGTCGCCTGGATCGTCCTCGCGGTCGTCGTGGTCCTCTGCGTCTTGCACTGGGTCTGGGCGACCGTCGTTGGAGTCTATTTCTCGTCGATGATCGTCATTCCATGGTACGGCGGGCACCCGCCGGACCTCGGCGCCCTCGTGTTTCGCGCCCTGCGGCGGGCGGCCGAGGTGACGATGCTCGTGTTCCTGCTGCTCGCGGCCATTGCCGGGTTGGCCTGGCAGATCTGGGGCCGAGGTCATCCTGTCCGGCGGCGCTGGTGAGGGCGCGGTTCGCCGCGCGCCGGGGGCGGATGCGGCGCCCGCTCCCGCCCGCTCACGCCGGCCACCGGTCCTCGTCTCCGAACACGGCCGGGTCCGCGAGCAGCCGCAGGCCGAGCCCCACGTACGGCCAGAACCCGAGCGCGCTGCGGTAGTCATGCAGAACGCTGTTCGAGAGGCAGTGAACCGCGACAGCAAGGCCGGCCGCCGCAAACCCGGCCAGCAGGTGCCTCCGCGGGCCGGGGCGGGCCCGCCGCCACGCCTTCACCAGCGCCCACCACCAGGCCACGAGCGTGCCGAGCAGCAGGACAAGACCCCCGAGGCCCTGTTCCGCCAGCGTCTTCAGGTACGAGTTGTGCGGCTCGCGGTTGCGCAAGCCTCGGTCGATCTCCGGATGTCGGGCGACGTATTCCGGCGTGAGCGGGACGTAATTTCCGGTGCCGACGCCGAACCAGGGGTGGTCGCGCCACATGTAATACGCCGTGGCCCAGAGCTGCATGCGCTGCTGGAAGGTCCCGACCTCTTCCGGGTTCAACCCGGAGGCGGCGCGGCTGAGCACGCCGGGAAAGATCGAATTCGCGACGACGACGTACAGGACGAGACAGGCGAGGACGCGCCGGTCGACCATGAGCGCGAGCGCGACGAGCGCGAGGAGCGCGGCGTACCATCCGCCGCGCGTGTAGGAGAGCAGGATGGCCGTCGCGAGGAGCAGGGACACGGCCGACCACACGAGGCGGCGCCAGCCGCTTCGCGCGCTCGCGAGGGCGACGGCGACCGGCAGCGAGGCCACCAGGTAGCCGGAAAGCGTGTTCGCGTTGCCGGTCGTCGACCAGATCCGCGTCACGTCCTGGGTGGACCAGTCGTGCAGGGAAACATACTGCCGCAGGCCGATCCAGGCGACGGCGACCGGGCCGCCCATCGCCAGGGCGAGCGACCAGCGAAACGTCCCCGCGCGGCGCGAAAACCGGTACGCCGCCAGCGCGGCGAACCCGGAGGCGACGATGAACGCCCATTCGCTCCACGCCTTCGCCGGCCAGAGCCCGCGAAAAGAGTTCGCGAAGGCCCACGCGGCGTAGGCCGCGTACCCCAAGAGTGTTCCCGCCGGAAGCCAGGTGGGCCTCGCCGAGGGCCACGCCCACTCCGGCGAGCGCTCGTCCCGACCGGCGAGAATGTGGAGCCATGCGACGGCGCCTGCGAGAAGGGCTCCGGCCTCGCTCGCCACGTACCAATATTGGTGATAGTAGAGGTATGGATACTCGAGCGGGCCGGCCACCAGGGCGGCCGCCACTAGGATCAGGCCGGCGAGCTCCAGACCTTGCCGGATCGCGGCGGCGAAGCCACCTGTGGGCGGAACCCGCCGGTCGAAGTCGAGAACGGTCATGCATTAGCCCATTCGGGACGGCGCCCCCGTTCCCTGCCGGAGGGGCGGCGAACGCGCGTCGCGGCGTCGAGACCCTGGCCCGGCGCGGCGGCGGGTCGCCTCGCGGAGCGCAGCAAAGGGGGAGGATGGCGGATGCGCTGGGCACTGGCGCTGGGTGGCGGAGCCCTGAAGGGTGCGGCGCACATCGGCGTGCTCTCCGTGCTGGAGGAAGCTGGGCTGGAGCCGGACATCTACACGGGGACGAGCGTCGGCAGCCTTGTGGCGGCGATGGCCGCGGGAGGGGCCAGGTCCGCGGACATGGCCCGCCACGCGGCGGAATTGTCCACGGAAATCCTCTTTGACGCGCGCCAGAACGCGCTGTCGCTCGCGTACATCGGCACGCGGACGATGTTCGAGGCGCTGGGCGTTCAGAGCCGCCTCCTCAAGCCGACCCCGAACGGCATCGCGCCGGGATTGCGGCTGGAGGAGTGGATTCGCGAGCGCCTCCCGGAGCGCGATCCCGACCGGCTGTCCAGGGCGGCCATCGCCGTGGCGGCGGACTTGCAGAGCGGTGCGCAGGTGCTGCTGGGGAGCGCTCGTGTGTTGCCCGTCTCCCCTCCGCCCGCCGTGGTGTCGCTGCCCGTCCGCGACATGGCCGCAGCCGTGCGGGCGAGCGCCTCGATTCCGTGGCTGTACGCGCCGAAGCGGATCGGCGGGCGCATGCTGGTCGACGGCGCCGTCGTGAGCCCGGTGCCCGTTCACGCGGCGCGGCTCGCCGGGGCGGACGTCGTCGTCGCGGTGGACCTGGGCCACGACAACGACCAACCGCAAGAGGTCCGCGGCATCGCGCGCGTGCTGAACCGCACGCTGGACGTCGCCACGCGCCGCCTGTGCGACCTGCAGCTGAGGCTGTACGCCGACCTCGTCATCCGCCCGGAGATCGGTCGCGTGGACCTGACCGACTTCCATCGCATTCCCGATCTCATCGAGATCGGACGGGCGGCGGCGAAGCGGAGCCTGCCTGAACTGATGGCGTTGCTGGACGTCCGCGCCTCGGCCGCCGAAGCCGGCGCCGGCGGCTAGGGCGACGCGTTTTCTGGCGCCGGAACATGCGGTATCGTCGGTAGTGATGTCGCTTCACGCGGCGGAGGGGGAACCTCGTGCGTCGTCGAACGCGCAACGTGATCGTCTTCGGCATCGTCATCGCCGCCATCGGCTTTCTGGCGTACACCACGGTGGTGAACGCGGCCGAGTACTACTACAACGTCGATCAGGTCGCGCGCCTGTCGGACGTCCAAGCCGGCCGGTTCATGCAGGTGCACGGCCGGATCGTCCCCGGGTCCATCGACTGGCGCCCGGCCTTGCCCGAACTTCGTTTCACGCTCGAATGGAACGGCGTCACCTTGCCCGTCGTGTACCGCGGGGTCAAGCCGGACGTGTTCAAGGACGGCATGGAGGCCGTCGCGTCGGGGAAGGTGCGCAACGGCACGCTCCAGGCGACGGACGTCACCGTCAAGTGCCCGTCCAAGTACGAACCGGCCTCCAGCCGCTGAGGCCGCCTCAGTCTCCCCCTTGCGTGGCCGCGCCCCCCCGTTCTGACGGCCGTGTCCGCGGCGGGAGCCGCACCGGTCGCGCTCCGGCGTCCAGACACAACAGGACAAAAGGAGGGGAGCCTGGACGGCTCCCCTCCTCATGTTCGCGATGTTCGCGCGGCTCGCCGCCTATTTCGGCGCGCCGTTCTTGATCCAGTTTTCGATCGTCTTGATGGCGTTGGCCGGGATCGGCTGCTGGCCGAGCGGCATGGGCGGGATGTTCGCCTGGTTCGGCTTGCCGTTGATCACGAGCCAGAGCAGGCTCTCCTCCGGCTTCCCCGGCACCACCACCGGTCCGGCGTCGCCGCCCTTCATCGTGCTTTCGTACGACGCAAGGCTCAGTCCGCCGGACGTCGAGGCGATGTGGCACGACGCGCAGTAGTTCGAGAAGATCGCCGACACGTCGCTCCACTTGGCGTTCTCGACGACCGTCGCGTTCTCCGGCGCCTTCACCGTGCTCGACATGCCGATGTACGTCAGGCCGACGACGACCACGACCACCGAGGCCATGGTCGCGAGGCCGACCGGCCGCCGCGCCGGCGAGCGGTACGGGTTCTTGTCGTACAGCGGCAGGAAGAACATCGCCGCGATCGCGATGAGCGGCACGACGATGATCGCGAACACGTCCGCCCAGTAGTAGCCCGGGACGAACTTGAGGAACTGGTACAGGAACATGAAGTACCACGGCGGCTTCGGCTCGTAGCCCTCGCGGTTCAGCGGGTCCGCCGGGCTGGTGAGGCCAGGCATGTAGAAGTACGCCACGACGAACAGCAGCAGCGCGGTCAGGGCGACGGTCATCGTCATCCCGAAGACGCCGTACGGGAAGAAGGGCACCATCCCGGGCGGGATGTCGCGCCGGCCCTTGACGTGCTTCTGGTGATAATCCTTCGGCAGCTTCTTCTCCGCCTCCGTGACTCCGAGCTTGAACACCAGCCCGATGTGGAGGGCGAGGAGAAGGATGAGCGTGATGGGCAGCACCAGCACGTGGATCGCGAAGAAGCGGCTCACCGTGGCGCCCGAAAGGAACAGGCCGCCACGCAGGATGCTCGTGATCCAGTCGCCGATCCACGGGGCGTACCCCGCCATCGCCGTGCCGACCATCGTGGCCCAGTACGCCTCCTGGTCCCACGGCAGGAGGTAGCCGGTGAACGCGAAGCCGAGCACGGTCACGAAGAGCAGCGTGCCGATCATCCAGATGATCTCACGCGGCTTCTTGTACGCGCCGATGTAGAAGACGCGCAGCATGTGCAGGAACACGACGACGACCATGAAGCTCGCGCCCCAGTAGTGCAGGCTGCGCAGGTAGTGGCCCCACGGCGTCGACATGATGTGCTTGACGCTCCAGTACGCGTAGGGAAGCCCGTCCTGCAGGGCCGTGCTCGGCGCGTAGGACGTGGCCAGGAGAATGCCCGTGATGAACTGGTTGATGAACACGAAGACGGCGGCGAACCCAAGGAAGTCCGCGTAACTCTCGCCGCGCGGAATCGGGTGGTACATCGCCTCGTTGACGTCGTCCTCGATGTGGAGGCGCTCGTCCACCCAGCGCCAGGCGCGCTGCAGCATGCTCACGAGATGATGCCCCCTACGTAGACCTTGCCGTTCTCTTCCTTGATGGCGCGCCGGCGCAACGGGCGGGGGGCCGGCGGGTGGATGACGTTGCCGTGGATGTCGAACTGGCTGCCGTGGCAGGGACAGGCGAAGCTGTTGCCCGCCCAGGTGAACGGGCACTGCAGGTGCGTGCAGTGCATGTCATAGGCCACAAGGCCCTCGTCCTTCAGCCGGACGATCCACGCGCCGCCCTCGGATCCCTGGTTGTGCGTGACCTTCAAAACGGGTTTGTCCCCGACCTTGAACTCGTCGGATGTGCCGACCTCTTCCCATTGAACGCTTCTCTGGGAAGTCGGCCACAGGAAGCGCAGGCCCAGGCCCCCGTAGGCCACCGCCAAGAGGCCGCCGACGAAGCCGATGGCCATGGTCATGAAGCGACGGCGGCTGATTTCCTGCGGCGTGTCGCCCTCCGGCCACTCTCCCGGGCCGTCTGCGCCCGTGTGCCGATGCTCTGCCACCCCAGCACCTCCCAAGAACGCCAAGAACGCGTGCGACGTTGTCAGCTGCCTTGCAGAAACCCAAACAGTACCATAAAAGCCAAAAAATCGCGCGTCAACCATTCACCGGCCGGTTCCCGCTCACCGGGTCGAGTCCCCCACGCCCCGCTCCGCGAAGGCTTGGACTTCCCGGCGCACCGCGTCCAGCCGGCGGTGCAGCGAGAGGATGTACAAGAAGATTGCGGTCCAAATGACAGTGTAACCCAGGAACAGGTAAATCATTTGTGCGCTGCCGCCTCCTTCCGTTCCCGGTTCCGCTTCGAGGGCAACCGGCCCGCGGTTCCCGCTACGGTTCCGCGCGCGCGCGAAGGCGCGCCAGGCGGTCCTCCAGCGAGCGCGTGGAGACCGCGACCCACAACAGTTCGGCATACAGGGCCGTGAAGGCGAAGACGCTCCCCACGAGAGCGAGGACCATCGATCCGCTCATCTCCACCGCGCTCGGGTGAAACCCGCCCCACCAGTGGGTCGACAGGTACACAAGAGGCACGTCAAGGAATCCGGCGATGCCGACGACCGCCGCGAGCGTGCCCCGCCGCTCGGGGTCCTCGACGCTCGTGCGGAGCAGGAGGTACGCGACGTAGATGAACCAGAGGAGGGCGGTGGTCGTCAGGCGCGGTTCCCAGCGCCACCAGGTGTTCCAGACGGCACGGGCCCAGAACATCCCGGAGAGCAGCGTGACCGTGGTGAAGACGACGCCGATTTCGGCCGACGCCGCGGCCAGGCGGTCCCAGCGCGGCGCCCGCGTGCGGAGGAAGGCGACGCTGCCGACGAGCACGACGCCGAAGGCGAGGAACGCGTTCCACGCGCTGCCCACGTGGAAGTACAGGAGCCGCACGACCTCGCCCATGATGGCCTCCGGTGGGGCGAAGACGAACGCCAGCCACAGGGCGACCGCGACCAGGACGTACGCCGACCACGCCACCAGCTTCATCGCGCGCCCCTCCTCTGCCGGTCCTGCCGGCCCGCGCCGGCTCCGAACGGCCCCGCGCCGCACCCGGCCCGGCGGCTCACTCCTCGATGATGTAGGGAAACACCACCAAGGGCAGGACAAGAAAGATCATATCGTACGCGCCGAGAACGCGCAGCCAAAGGCCCGCCGGCACCGCCGCGCCGGTGAGGGCGGCGTCCGTGAGGCGGACGGCGCCCAGGGCCAACGGCGCGAACAGGGGCAGGCCCAGCAGCGGCAACAGCGCCTCGCCGGACCTGACGGCGCCGGCCACGGCCGCGACGAGCGCCGCCACCGCGGCGAGTCCCAGGGTCCCCAGCGCCAGCGCCCCGGCGAGGCCCGCGTGGGACGCGATCGTCCGAACGTTGGCCAGGCTGAGGAACGCTGGCGTGATGACGAGCTCGGTCGCGCACAGAAGAGCCAAGCCAAAGAGGAACTTTCCGTAGAAGAAGGCGGCCGGGTCGAGCGGGGCGACCCGCAGCCCGGCCCATGCCGCCTCTTCCGCCTCCCTCGCGAAGGACCGCTGAAATCCGGCGAGCGCCGCAAAGAAGAACCCGATCCAGAGGAGCCCGGCCGCGACCGGACGCACGTCGACGGCGAGAGGGTTCACAGCCAGGGTGAACGTCAGGACCAGGAGAAGGCCGTAGACCAGGAACGAGACGAACATGTCCGGCCGGCCGAGTTCGGCGCGCCATTCCCGCGCAAAGACGGCCGCCACCTGCGCCCACCACGGGATCGGGCGCCTCACGGCGATCCCGCCGCTTCGCCGGATCCCGGCGCCGGGCGTTCCGCGGCCAACAGCCTGCCGGCAGCGAGCACCCGTCGTTCCCGCGCCAGCCGGCACGCGCGCGCCCAGTCATGGTCGATCAGGAGGCTCGCGCCGCCGCGGCGGTGATGCGCCTCGAGCAACTCCGTCAGCAACGAGATGCCGTCGGAGTCCAGGCCCGCGAACGGCTCGTCCAGCAACAGCACGTCCGGCTCGTGCTGCCAGGCGCGGGCGATGGCCCAGCGCTGGCGCTGGCCGCGCGAGTACGATGCGAGCGGCGCGGCCGCCACGTCCGTCAGGCCGACGCGCTCGAGCCACGCAGCCGCCGTCTGGCGCGGCCTCGGCAAGCCGTGAAGGCGACCGAAGAACGCGAGGCTCTCCCACCCCGTCAGCGACGGCTGCGCCATCAGGACGTGGCCCACGACCCCGATGCGCATGCGGAGGGCAGGCCAGTCGTCGGCCGTGACCGGCCGCCCCTCCCAGGTGACGCAGCCGGCCTGCGGCCGCAGCAGACCCGCAAGAATGCGCCAGATCGTCGTTTTGCCGGACCCGTTCGGCCCGCCCAGCGCCACACCCGCGCCCCGCGGCAGATCAAGGGAGACGTCCCGCAGGACGGGGCGACGGCCAAGCCACCGCGTGACGCCGCGCATGCCGAGGGTGGAGTCCGGGTTCACGGGCCCTCCTAAGCGAGCGCGCGCTTGACCAGGTCGGGCACTTCCCAGGGCATGCTCGCCACCTGGGCACCGCCCTCCTGCAGCGCCTTGACCTTGCTTCCGAACGTGCCCCGGCCGCGCTCGATGATCGCGCCGGCGTGACCCATGCGCTTTCCGGGCGGGGCGCTGCGACCGGCGATGTACGCGACGACCGGCTTCGTCATCTGCTTGATGAACTCGGCCGCCTCTTCCTCGGCCGTGCCGCCGATCTCGCCCACCAGCACCACGGCGCGCGTTTCCGGATCCTTCTCGAAGCGCTTGAGGATGTCGACGAAGCTCACGCCCACGACGCGGTCCCCGCCCATGCCGACGACCGTCGTCTGGCCGAGCCCGGCTGCGCTCAGGCTGGCCACGATCTCGTAGCTGAGCGTGCCGCTGCGCGCCACGACGCCGACGGGGCCCGGCGTGAACACCGTGTTCGGCGGAATGCCCATCTTGCACTTTCCAGGCGTGCAGATGCCGTATGTGTTCGGGCCGATGACGACGGCGTTCTTCTCCCGGGCGAAGGCCATGATCTCCATGGCGTCGTGCAGCGGCACGTGCTCGGCGATGATCACGACGGGCGACAACCCGGCGGCGATGGCCTCAAAGGCGGCGTCCTTGGCGAACGGCGCCGGCACGAACAGGACGGAAGCGTTCGCGCCGTGGCGCTCCACCGCGGCCTCGACGGTGTCGTACACCGGCACCCCCTCGACCTCTTCGCCTTCCCGGCCCGGCCCGGTGCCGGCCACGATGCGCGTGCCGAACGCCAGCATCTGCTGCGTGTGGAAACGCCCCTGCTTGCCCGTGATGCCCTGGACGAGGACCTTCGTCTTCTCGTCGATGAGAATCGCCATCAGCCGTTCGCTCCCCCGCGGGCCAGCTCGACGACCTTCTCGGCCGCTTCCGCCATCGACCGGAAGGCCTCGATGCCCTGCTCCTTCAGCATGGCGCGCCCCAGCTCTTCGTTGGTGCCGACCAGGCGGACGACCATCGGCATCGGGATGCCCTTCTCCTGCTTGACGCGGATGATCGCCTTCGCGACCTCGTCGCAGCGGGTGATGCCGCCGAAGATGTTGATGAGGATCGCCTTCGGCTTCTTGTCCACGAGAAGCTCAAGCGCTTTCGCGGTCGGCTCGGCGGCCGAGCCGCCGCCGGCGTCGAGGAAGTTCATCGGCTCCCCGCCGAAGTGCTTGACGGCGTCCAGCGTGGCCATGTTGATGCCGGCGCCGTTCGCCATGATGCCGATGTCGCCGTCGAGCTGCACGAAGGCGAGGCCCAGCTCGCGCACCTTCTTCTCAAGCTCCGTCGCCTCGCTCACGCGCGGCAGGTCCGGGTGGCGGTAGAGGGCATCGTCGTCGACGTTCAAGCGCGCATCGGCGGCGATGATGCGGTCGCCGACGACGGCGAGCGGGTTGATCTCCACGAGCTCGGCGTCGTAGGCCTTGAACACGTCCCAGAGCTTGCTGAGGATGTCCGCGAACTGCCCGGCCAGGCTGCCCGTGAGGCCGAGGCGCCGGGCCAATTGCCGGCCCATGTACGGCGAGAGGCCCCACGGCACCGGCACGTGCATACGCACGATCGCCTTCTCGGGCACCTCTTCGATGTCCATGCCGCCGGAGGCCGACGCGATCACGAGCGGCCGCTTCGCGCCGGCGTCGACCGTGATGCCGAGGTACAGTTCCTTGTCGATGTCGAGCTTGCCCTCGCAGTAGACCTTCTCGACCGTGTAGCCCTTCAGGTCCATGCCCAGGATGGCCTTGGCCGCCTCACGCGCTTCCTCGGGGGTCTGCGCGAGCTTGATGCCGCCTGCCTTGCCGCGCCCGCCGACGAGCACCTGGGCCTTGACGGCGACGGGCCCGATCTCCCGTGCCGCGGCCTCGGCTTCCTCCGGCGTGGTGGCCAGGCGGCCGGGCGGCGTGGGGATGCCGTGGCGCCGCAGCACGTCCTTGGCCATGTACTCGTAGAACTTCATGAAACTACTCCACCCCGTTTCCTTGAACGACTTGGACCGCGCGGGCGACGAGCCTGCGCGTGTTCGCGGCCACTTCCTCCGGCGGCACCGCGATGCGCGCCACGCCCTCCTGCACGGCGGCCTGCGCGACGGCCGCCGCGACGCTCGGCGCCACGTCCGGATTCCAGGGGCTGGGGATGATGACTTCCGGCCGCAGCTCCGCCGGCTTGACGAGCGCCGCGATGGCGTGCGCCGCCGCCAGCTCCATGCCGCGCGTGATCTCCCGCGAGCGCACGTCCAGCGCGCCGCGGAAGACCCCCGGGAAGGCGAGGACGTTGTTGATCTGGTTGGGATAGTCGCTGCGGCCGGTCGCGACCACCCGCGCTCCCGCCGCGAGCGCCTCTGCCGGGTCGATCTCCGGGGTCGGATTGGCCATCGCCATGATGATCGGATCGCGCGCCATCGCGCGCACGTCGTCCCCGGTCAGCGTCCCTGGCGCCGACACGCCCATGAAGACGTCGGCGCCGCGGAGGGCGTCGTGCACGGAACCCTTGACGCGGCCGGGGTTCGTGACCTTCGCGACCTCCGCCTTGTACGGGTTCATGTCCTGCTCCCGGCCCTCGTAGATCGCGCCCGCCCGGTCGCAGAGGATGATGTCCCGCACGCCGAGATCCAAAAGGAGATACGTGATGGCGATGCCCGCCGCGCCGGCGCCGTTGATCACGACCCGGACCTCGTCGATGTCCTTCTCGACGACCTTCAGCGCGTTGATGAGCGCCGCGCCGGCGACGATCGCCGTCCCGTGCTGGTCGTCGTGGAAGATGGGGATCGACGTCTCACGCTTGAGGCGGCTTTCGATGACGAAGCAGCGCGGCGCGGAAATGTCCTCGAGGTTCACGCCGCCGAACGCCGGCTCGATCATCTTGACCGTCTCCACGACGCGGTCGACGTCTTTCGTGGCGAGGCAGATGGGCACGGCGTCGACACCCGCGAACATCTTGAAGAGCACCGCCTTGCCCTCCATGACGGGCAGGGCCGCGGCCGGGCCGATGTCGCCCAGGCCGAGGACGGCGGTGCCGTCGGTGACGACGGCGACGAGGTTGTTCTTGGCCGTGTAGTCGTACGCGAGATCCTGGTCCCGGTGGATTTCCCGGCACGGCTCCGCCACGCCAGGCGTGTACGCAAGGGTGAGGTCGGCGCGGTCGCGCAGCGGCACCTTGCTGACGACCTCGATCTTGCCCCTCAGGCGGCGGTGGAACTCGAGCGCCCTCTGGCGCAACCCTTCCGCTTCGTCTTTCGAGAGGGCCACTCCGTCATCCCCTTAGGAACTACAGCGTTTCGGGCAGTTCCGCGATCTGTGCGCGGACCTCGTCGACCGACACCTGCAGCGCGCGGCGGTCCTCTTCAGAGAGGTCGAGTTCGATCACGCGCTCGATCCCGCCGCCGCCGAGCACCACCGGAACGCCCACGCAGAGGTCGCGCAGGCCGTACTCGCCTTCGAGGTACGTCGTCACGGCGAGCACGCGCTTCTGGTCCTTCAGGATCGCCTCCGCCATCTCGGCGAGCGCCGCGCCGGGCGCGTAGTACGCGCTGCCGGTCTTCAGCAGGTTGACGATCTCGCCGCCGCCCTTGCGCGTGCGCTCCACGATGGTGTCGATCTGCTCCTTGGACAGGAAGTGGGTGATGGGAATGCCGTTGACGTTCGCGTACGGCACCAGCGGAACCATGGCGTCACCGTGGCCGCCGAGCACCATGGCGTGCACGTCCTTGACGGAGACGCCGATCGCCTCGGCGAGGAACGTCCGGTAACGGGTGGAGTCCAGCACCCCCGCCTGGCCCATGACCCGGTTGCGCGGCAGGCCGCTGATCTTCTTGACCACGTACGTGAGCACGTCGACGGGGTTGGTGAGTACGATGAAGAACGCATCCGGCGACACTTCCAGGCTGCGTTCGACCAGGTCCTTGATGATCCTGTAGTTCGCGGAAAGCAGGTCGGCGCGGCTCATGCCGGGCTTGCGCGGCATGCCGGCGCAGATGATGACGAGGTCGGAACCGGCGGTGTCGCGCAGATCGTTCGTGCCGCGCACGGTGACGTCGAAGCCTTCGATGGGGCCGGCTTCGAACAGGTCGAGCGCCTTGCCCTGGGGCATGCCCTCGACGATGTCAAAGAGCACGATGTCCCCGAGTTCCTTGGCGGCGCACCAGTGTGCGGTCGTCGAACCTGTCATGCCGGCGCCGAGAATGGAAATCTTAGGACGCCGTATCGCCACGGAGATCCCCCTTTTCGACACGCACCATAGAAAAAGGCCCACCGCGCGGGTAGGCCCCCGTTGCCCCGCATTTCCGCATCATTATAGACTTCGCCGCCAAGGGGTGTCAAAAACGCCATTCCTTGCAACGTCACGCATTCATCAACGGACAACCGATGTGGCGTAGACATCGACGAACGTCTCCGTCACATGCGTGTCGTACGCCGTGAAGGTGTGACCATCCGGAAACCGGTACCGGATCTTCAGGGTGACGGCCGCGCGCACGGAGAACCGGTTGCCCGGCCGCGCCCACTGCACCCGGAAGCGTTCCCCGGGGTACGCCCGCGCCTCCACGCTCTCGATCGGTCCGCCGCCCTGGACGGCCCAGCGCACCTGGAACGTCGCCGGGCGGCCCACGATCCACGCCTGCGGACCCTCCAGGCGAAGCGCGACGTCCGGCGGGCGGATCGTCTCGGCGTGGAACTCGTGCGTCTCGCCGGGCCGCTCGACGTGCTGCGTCCAGGTCAGTTCCCGGATGACGCGCCCGTCTTCGGCGAGGCTGCGGGCCGTGATCCGGTAGGTCCCCGGCGCGGCGAAGACGTGTTCCACGTCCGCGACGACGTGGCTCGCGTCGTCGTCCACGGCCGTCTGGCCGTCGCCGAACGACCACGTCCACCTCGCGTGCCGCGTGACGCGGGGCTTCTTGTCCGTCGTCAGGCGGCTGTGCAGGACGACTTGGATCAGCGGGAGATCCTCGGACGGCACGCCGCCACTGGCGTCAGGCTCCGGCGACAGGGCGCCATCCGGGCCGGCCTCGCTCCGCGCCGGGTCTCCCCGCGGGGACGAACCCTCAGGCGGCGCACCCTCCGAAGCCGCGTCCTTCCCCCGCTCCTCCCCTGGTTCGGGCGCGGCGGTGTCGCTCGCGCCGGTGCCGCCGGCGCCCGGGCTGCCGGCGGCGGCACCGGCGTCCCACGCGACGCGCAGCTGCCCGAGCCCGCTCCTGGCTTCGGAAGCACCGTCGTCCGGCTGCAGCCTCGCCGCGAGGTACCCCGCCGGTAGGAAGCCGTCCCAGCGACCCTCGGACAGCGGCAACGGGCGCACCGTCTTTCCGTCCAGCGCCACCCAGGCCAGGACCGGGTGCCAGCCGGCCGGAGCGGACGCTTCCGCGCTCACATGGCCCGAGCCGACGCGCAGGAGCGCCGGCCGGCTGTCGGACAGCGCGATCCGCTCGCTCCGTCCCGGAGCCAGGGCGCGAGCGCCGCGGAACGGGTCGAGGCTCTCAAGCACCGCTTCTCGCACCGCCCGCGCGCCGGGCAGGGCGACGTGGACCGCCGACCACGCCCCGCCCACGACCCGCCGCACGTCCAGAGGCCCGGCCGGGACCCGCGTGGCCGACGTCTCCACGAACCCGTCGTTGGCGCCGACGCGCGCGAAGCGTCCCCACAGATTCCACGTCTGTCCCGCGATGACGACGTAGCGCGTCGCCCGGCCCGGCGCGATCCGCGCCGCGTCCGCGTTGGCGGCGGCCAGCGCCACGTTCGCCGCGACGCGCTCCCCGGGCGCGTCGCCCGCCCCCGGCAACGGGACCTCCTCGGTGACCATGCGCGCGAGGACGGGGCTGCCGGCCGCCACGCCCCACGCCTTCTCCGCGGCGGCGGCGCCCGCCCACCGGGCGCCGGCCGTCAGAGCCGGCTTCCACAGGGCCCGCCCCGCCCGCACGGCCCAGTCCTGAAGCCAGGCCACCACGGCACGCCAGGCCGCGGTGCGCCAGTCGCCGCCGGCCAGGCCGGTCGCCGCGGCGGCGCCGAGGCCGAGGGGATCCGGCAGCGCGGGGCGAGCCTCCGCGAGCCCTTGCGCCAGGCTGACCGCTTGATCGGCGACCTCGAAGGCCAGCGCAAGCTCGTAGGCTTCGCTGAGCCCTTGCCAGGCCGACCCGTCCCGGCGACCCGCGCCCTGTGCGGCAAACAGCGCGCGCCACACCTCGCCGCGCTCCTTGCGCATCCACTCGGCAAACGGCAGCTGCGAAAGCGGCCTCTCCTCTTCCGGAAGCAGCCGCTCCTGCACGACGAACCACGCCATCTCGGGAATCCACACGTGCGTCGCGAGGTACCGCACGTGGTCGACCTCCGATTCGCCGGGCGCGCGTTCCACCGCCGCGATCAGGTCGGGCTGGGCGCCGGAGACGGCGCCGGCCAGCGCCTGGGCCAGGCTCTTCGAAACGCCGGCGGCCAGGGCGCCGCTGAACAGCGCGACGCGCAGCGAGTCCGCGGCGAAGCTGCCCCGGTTCGGCGGCGCGATCATGACCAGGGTGCGCACGCGCTGCGCCGGCGCCAGCCGCTCGACGTACTCCCTGGCGACGAGCGAGCCCGACGAGAAACTGACGATATCGACCCGACCGTCCGGACTGTGACGAGCCGCTTCGTCGACGAGCTGGCCGAGGCGACCCGCGAGGCTCCACGGGTCCGCGTCCGCGTCGTTCGCGTAGTCCAGCCGGAACAGGGTGACGCCCGGACGGTAGCCGTGGCGGATCAGGTCCGCGTAAAGGCCGCCGTCGCGCCCCGCCTCCCAAACCTCCGGGCCGGACGTGAACCCGTGGACCAGCACGACCGGCAGGAGCGGCCCGTCGCCGGCCGCGCTCGCGACGCCGGCGCCCGGGACCATCGCGCAAGCGACCGCCAGCGCGACGAACCAGCAGGCGATGCGCGTTCGCGCGCTGCGCTTCACCGGCCCGCACCTCCCGCCAGCGACGCCCGCGGCCACGTGCCGTAGTGCGTGACGCGCCAAACGGCGACGTACCGGCCATGTGCCAGGGCTTCCTCGACGGCCTCGCGCCAAGCCGCGTCACCCGCGTCCGACCACGCGGCAGGCCGGCCCTCCACGACAGCCACCGCCCAGGATTGCCCGGGAGCCAGCCATCGCCGGCGGCCCTCAGCCTCGACCAGGATGCCGCCGTCCGGCCGGCTCTCCAGCAGCCGGATCGCGGGCATGTCCCCTTCCGGCGTGCCGGGCGGCGTGACCGTCACCGGAAGCCGCCACACGCTCCGCGCCGAGGACGCGACGGTACGGATGAAGCGATCCCGGCGCACGACCACGATCCACGGCGCCCAGCGCCAGCCGGCCGGCAGGATGCCCGGGTGCAACTCGTGCCGATCGGCGTCGACGGACCAGATCTGCGGGGCGCGGTCCGCGATGATGCCAGCCCGTCCCGCCC
>JADGHN010000001.1 GCA_019683875.1 Clostridia bacterium | reverse complement strand
CGGCGCGCCGGGCCGCCGCCTCCCGCGCCGAGCGGGCGTCCTCCAGGGCCCCCCTCGCCCGGTCCAGGGCCGCGGCCGCCTCCGCGTACGCCCGCTCGGCGAACGCGCGCGCGCGCTCGGCGTCCCGCGCCTCGGCCGCCAGCCTCGCCGCCTCCGCGCGCGCGGCCTCCAGCTCGGCGGCGGCCCGGCGGGCGGCGGCCGCCGCGGCTGCAGCCTCCTGCGCGGCCTCGCGGAGGGCGGCCGCGGCCTCGGCGGCGGCGCGCTCCCGCGCCACGAGCCCGGGGCCGGCGCGCCGCGCGACGCCGCCCGTCATGGCTCCTCCCGGGTGGACGACCTCGCCGTCCAGGGTGACGACGCGCACGCGGTATCCGGACGCCGCGGCCAGCCGCCGGGCGGCTTCCAGCGTCCGGGCGACGAGCACCCGGCCCAGCAGGTGGCGCACGGCCGGCGCCGCCTCGGCAGGCGCGTCGACCAGATCGGCGGCCCAGCCCAGAGCGTCAGGCTGGCGGGCCAGATCCCGCTCGCGCTCCCCCGGCCCCGACGAGCGCAGGCCGCCGAGCGGGAGGAACGTCGCGCGGCCGGCCTTCTCGCGCTTCAGCCAGTTAATGGCGCGCTCGGCGCCGGCGCCGGTCCGCACGACGATGTCCTGGGCGCTGCCGCCGAGGGCGACTTCGATGGCGCGTTCCAACTCGGCGGGCACGCGGACGAGCTCGGCGACCGCGCCCAGCACTTCCGCGAGGTCGGGGTGGCCGCGCCGCCAGGCCTGCAGCACCGCGCGCGGGCCGTCCGCGTAGCCGGCCGCGCTGCGGCGCACGTCGTCCCACACCTCCGCGCGGGAGCGCGCCTCGGCCTCGCGGCGCTGCGCGGCCGTCCACGCCTGCAGCGCCTCCTGGTGCGCCGCTTCCGCGCGCTCCCGGCGCGCCTCGGCCTCCTGCCATCGCGCCCGGCATTCCTCGTCGCGGCGCAGGGCGGAGTCCCGCTCCTCCTGCGCGCGCTGCAGTTCCCGCTCCGCCTCCTCGCAGCGCCGCGCCGCCTCTTCGAACCGCTCCTGAAGGCGCGCCGCCGCCTCCCGATCGCGCTCCGCGCGGCCGCGGGCGTCGGCTTCCAGGGAGGCGAGCCGGCGTTCCGCCTCCACGAGCGTCTCCTGGGCCGCCCGCAGGCGCTGGCGGGCGGCAGCCAGCGCCGCGTCGGCCGCGGCCCGTTCCGCGAGGGCCGGCTCGGTCTCCTGCTCCACCGCTTCCAGCGCCGCGCGGGCTTCCGCCCAGCGCGCGTCCTCCTCAGCCTGGCGCGACTTCGCCCGCGCGAGATTCTGCCGCAGGGCGTCCAGACGCGCCTCCGCCTGCCGCCGCTCCGCGGCGCGGAGCGAAAGCTGCTCCCGCGCGAGGGCCAGCTGGCGCGCGGCCGCGTCCAGGTCGCGACGCAACCGTTCCGCGGTCTCCACGGCCGCCGCTTCCTCCGACTCCGCCGCCTCCCGGGCGCGTTCCCGGTCGGCCAGCTCCGCCTCCAGTTCCTCCGCTTCGCGCCTGTGCGCCTCCAGCGCCTCGTTTTCCCGCGCGGCGCGCTCCTGCAACCGCTCCAGACGGCGAAGCAGGTCCTCCCATTCGGCGCGTAGGAGGCCCAATCCCAGGCGCCGGGCCTCGGCGTCCAGAAGCTCCCGCCGCCGCGCGCGCTCCGCCTGGCGCGCGAGGGGCCCGAGGCGTGATTCAAGATCCCGCACCCGATCCCGCAGGCGCTCGATCAGGGGCTCGACGCGCTGCAGGTGGCGCTCGGCCTCCAGGCACCGGGCGCGGTACCGCGTGATGCCGGCCGCCTCCTCCACGAGCGTGCGGCGGTCCTCGGGGCGGCCGTCCAGCACCGTCTCCACTTGACCCTGTCCGACGAACGCGTAGGCCCTCGGACCCACGCCGGTGCCGGCGAACAGGTCGACGATGTCCCGCGTGCGGCAGGGCGCGCCGTTGATCAGCGCCTCGCTGCCGCCCGCCCGGTCGACGCGCCGCGTGACGGAGACCTCGGAGGAGGGGACGGGCAGGAGGCCGTCGCCGTTGTCCAGGATGAGCTCCACTTCCGCCCAACCGGCCTGGCGGCGCGTCTCCGTGCCCGCGAAGATGATGTCGTCGAGCTTGGCGCCCCGCAGGTGGCGGGCGTTGTGCTCGCCGGTGACCCAGCGGATGGCGTCGGCGATGTTGCTCTTGCCGCTGCCGTTCGGCCCGACCACCGCCGTCAGGCCGGGCCCGAACTCCAGGACGGTCCGGTCGGCGAACGACTTGAACCCGATGATCTGCAACCGCCGGAGGTGCAGGCGGATACCCCTCTCAAAAAACAGAACCTGTGCGGAATTGTACCGCACAGGTTCGGCGCGTTGGGCCGCAGCGCGCGGTTTCAGCGCTCCTCGACGATGAACTTGATCGCCGTGCGCCCCTCGCCGTCGATCTCGATCTCCGCGAAGGCGGGGATGGCGACGATGTCGATGCCGTTCGGGGCGACGAAGCCGCGCGTGATGGCGATGGCCTTGACGGCTTGGTTCACCGCGCCCGCGCCGACAGCCTGGATTTCCGCAGAGCGCCGTTCGCGCAGCACCGCGGCCAAAGCGCCGGCGACCGCTTTGGGGTTCGAATTGGCCGACACTTTCAGGACTTCCACGATGTTTCGACCTCCCGACCTCCGCGTTGACGCCTGTCATCCGGCCGCGTGGATGTGGAAAGGCCATTCGCCAATTTACGGAAATTACCTGCCGGCGTTCCGACAAGTCGGCAAGTCAAATGAAGGAAATCGGGAGACGGGGCGAGGATTCGATCGCGCGCAGCGCCTCCGCCGCCGCGCGCTGCGAGGCTTCTTTCTTGGAGCCGCCCTCGCCGCGTCCAAGGACGCGGCCCGCGACGCGAACCTCGACGGTGAACCGGCGGCGGTGCGCCGGTCCCTCCTCCGCGACCACCACGTACTCGATGGGAACCGAGCCGTGCTGCTGCAAGATCTCCTGCAGCTGGCCGCGCGCGTTGGCGGGCGGGCGGCTGGCGGCCGCGACGATCGTCTCCCTGAGTTCCCTCTGGACGAAGCGTCGCGCGCTCTCCCATCCCCGATCGAGGTAGATCGCGCCCACGAAGGACTCGAAGAGATCGGTGAGGAGCTTCCGGCGGCGCCGTCCGCCCGTCGCCTCCTCGCTGCGTCCCAGGACGGCGAAACGCGGCAGGTCGAGGCGCGCGGCCGCCTCGGCGAGGGCGTGAGCCCGGACGGAGGCGGCGCGCCAATGCGTCAGCTCGCCTTCAGAAGCGTGCGGGAAGTGCGTCACGAGGTAGTCGCTCACGGCGAGCTCGATCACGGCGTCGCCGAGGAACTCCAGCCGCTCGTACGAGCCGGTGGCCACCGGATCCCCGCGCTCGAAGGCCCGCGAGGCGTGCGTGAAGGCCAGCCGGTAGAGCGACAGGTCGCCGACCGGCTCCCCGACGATGGCTTCGATCGCGGATTTCGTCAGCGCGGTCTGGTCGCTCGTCCGGGATCGCCCCCCTCTTACTCCTCCCAGCGCTTGAAGATCAGCGACACGTTGTGGCCGCCGAACCCGAAGGAGTTCGTCAGCGCCGCGCGCACCGCGGCCTGGCGCGCCCGGTTCGGCACGTAGTCGAGGTCGCACTCCGGATCCGGGTGCTCGTAGTTGATCGTCGGCGGAAGGACCTGGTCGAGCAGCGCCTTCACGCACACGACGGCCTCCACGGCGCCGGCGGCGCCGAGCAAGTGGCCCGTCATCGACTTCGTGGAGCTCACGGCCAGGCGGCGGGCGTGCTCGCCGAACACCGCCTTGATGGCCGCCGTCTCCGCCGCGTCCCCGACCGGCGTCGAGGTGGCGTGGGCGTTGATGTAGTCGATGTCCGCGGGGCCGAGCCCGGCATCCTCCAGCGCGAGCCGCATGGCGCGCGCGCCGCCCTCGCCGCCGGGCGCCGGCTGCGTGATGTGATACGCGTCGGCGGTGGAGCCGTACCCGCACAGTTCGGCGAGGATGCGCGCCCCGCGGCGACGCGCGTGCGCCTCCGTCTCCAGGATGAGGGCGCCCGCCCCCTCGCCCATGACGAACCCGTCGCGTTCGGCGTCGAACGGGCGCGAGGCCCGCTCGGGCTCGTCGTTGCGCGTGGAGAGCGCCTTCATGCTGGAGAAGCCGGCGATGGCGATCGGCACGAACGCCGCCTCGCTGCCGCCGACGACCATGATGTCGGCGTCGCCGCGCTGCAGGATGCGCAGCGCCTCCCCGATGGCGTGCGCGGACGAGGCGCAGGCCGTCACGTACGCGGCATTGGGGCCGCGCAGGCCGTAGTCGATCGCCGTCTGCCCGGCCGCGATGTTGGCGATCATCATCGGCACGAGGAACGGGCTGACGCGGTCCGGCCCGCGCTCCAGGAGCAGTTGGACCTGCTGATACAGCGTCTCCATGCCGCCGATGCCGCTGCCGAACGCGACGCCGACGCGCTCGCCGTCTTCTTTGGAGAAGTCGAGCCCCGACGCCTCCACGGCCATGCGCACGGCGGCGACGAAGAACTGGGCGTAGCGGTCGGTGCGCCGCGCCTCCTTGCGGTCCATGAACTGAAGCGGGTCGAAGTCGCGCACTTCGGCGCCGATCTTGACGTCGAACCCGCTGGTGTCGAAGCGCGTGATGCGACCGACGCCCGAGCGGCCGCTCAGCAAGCCCTCCCAGAACGCATCGACGCCGACGCCCAACGGCGTGACGACGCCCATGCCCGTCACGACCACGCGTGTCCGCTCCTGCACCCAAGACTCCCCCTGATCCGAATGGAAAGAAGGGCGAGCGCCGAGTCCACCCGACGACTCGCCCGAGAGCAATCTGAACATGTACGAGGCCGGACTAGCTGTGCGCCTGGACGTACTTCACGGCATCGCCGACCGTCGTAATCTTTTCGGCGTCCTCGTCCGGGATTTCCATGTCGAACTCTTCCTCAAGCGCCATGACGAGCTCCACGATGTCGAGCGAGTCGGCGCCGAGGTCGTCGATGAACGACGACTCGGGCGTGACTTGATCTTCTTCGACGCCCAGCTGTTCGACAATGATCTTCTTGATCCGGTTGAAAATCTCGTCGGCCACGGGGGCACCCCCTTCCCAGCGCGGCTCAAGGCCGCCAAACCGTCTAAAACATCGACGTGCACAAGCCGCCGTCGACGACCAGGACCTGGCCCGTGATGTAGCCGGCCGCGTCCGACGCGAGGAACGCGACCGCCGCGGCCACGTCCTCCGGGCGCCCGAAGCGCCCGAGCGGGATGGCCTGGGCCGCCCGCTCCTTCACGGCGTCGGCGAGCGCGCCGGTCATCTCGGTCTCGATGAATCCGGGCGCGACGGCGTTCACGGTGATGCCGCGCGGGGCCAGTTCCTTTGCCACGGCCTTCGTGAGGCCGATGACGCCGGCCTTTGCGGCGCTGTAGTTGGCCTGGCCGGCGTTGCCGACGATGCCCGCGACGGACGCGATGTTGATGATCCGGCCGCTTCGCTGTTTCAGCATCGGCCGGCTCGCCGCCTTCACGCCCCAGAACACGCCGGTCAGGTCGGTGTCGATCACCTGCGCCCAGTCTTCCGGCTTCAACCGCAGAAACACGTTGTCCCGCGTGATGCCGGCGTTGTTCACCCACACGTCGAGGCGGCCGAACCGTTCGAGCACCGCCTCCACCCATGCGTCCGCCGTGCCCGCCCGGGCGACGTCCCCTTCCAGGGCGAGACCGCGACGCCCCCTGCGCTCGATCTCCGCGACCACGTCCGCCGCCGCCTCGGGGCGCGAGACGTACGTGACGGCCACGTCCATGCCGGCATCCGCGAGGGCGAGCGCGACGGCCCGGCCGATGCCCCGCGAGCCTCCGGTGACGACGGCGACGCGCGCCGCCTCCTGAGCCAGACTCACTTTAGCAGACCCCCTAAACCTGAGGCAAACAAGTTTCCAGGTCTTCCGGGCCCTGGAAGGACACGGCCTCAGCGTCCGGCGCGATCCGCCGCACGAAGCCCGTGAGGGCCGTCCCGGGGCCGATCTCCACGAAGCGCCGCACGCCGCGCGCGGCCATCTCCCGCACGCTCTGCGACCAGCGCACCGGCGCGTCGACCTGGCGCAGGAGCGCGTCCTTGATCTCGGCCGCCGTCCCGTGCGGCCGCGCGTCCACGTTCGCCACCACCGGCCAGGACGGTTCGCGCCAGCTCAGCGCCTCCAGCTCCGGGACCAGTCGTTCCGCGGCCGGCCGCATGAGCTCGCAATGGAACGGCGCGCTCACCGGGAGCGTGACGGCGCGGCGCGCCCCCCGCGCCTTCGCCAGCGCCACGGCCCGCTCGACGGCCGCGCGCGTCCCGGAGACGACGACCTGCCCCGGGCAATTGTAATTGGCGGCGCGCACCGTTTCCCCTGCGGCCGCCTCGGCGCACACGGCCTCCACGACGTCGTCGGGAAGCCCCAGAATGGCGGCCATCGCGCCCTCGCCTTCGGGCACGGCCTCCTGCATGTACTTCCCCCGGAGATGGACGAGCCGCACCGCGTCCTCGAACGCCAGCGCTCCGGCCGCCACGACGGCCGTGTACTCGCCCAGCGAAAGGCCCGCGCTCACGTCCGGCCGGAAGCCCCGCGCCGCCAGCGCGGCGTACAGGGCGTAGCTCGCCGTGAGGATCGCGGGCTGCGTGATCTCCGTGCGCTGGAGAACCTCCGCCGGCCCCTCGAAGCACAGCCGCGTGATCGAGAAGCCGAGGGCCCGGTCGGCCCGATCGAAGACCTCGCGCGCTTCAGGAAACGCCTCGTAGGCGTCGCGCCCCATGCCGACGTACTGCGCCCCCTGGCCGGGAAAAATGGCTGCCGTGCGCCACTGGCTCACGCGCGCCCGCCCCACTTCAGCACGGCCGCACCCCACGTGAGGCCGCCGCCGAACGCGACGAGGAGCACGACGTCCCCGGGGCGCAGGCGGCCCGCCTGGTGCGCCTCGTACAGGGCGATGGGAATCGAGGCCGAGGACGTGTTGCCATACCGGTCGATGTTGACCCAGACGCGGTCCATCGGCAGGCCGAACCGCTTGGCGGAGGCTTCGATGATGCGGACGTTGGCCTGGTGCGGCACGTACAGATCCACGTCCGCGAACGCCAGGCCGGCGCGACGCAAGGCTTCTTCCGCGGCGTCGCCCATGATCTGCACGGCGAACTTGAACACTTCGCGGCCGTTCATCTGGAGGTAGTGCAGGCCCTGGGTCACCGTCTCCACCGACGCCGGAAGCCGCGAGCCGCCCGCCGGCTGCTTGAGAAGGTCGCCGCCGCGGCCGTCGGCGCCCAGGTACACGCTCAGGAGCCCTTCGGCGCCGTCCTCCGCGTCCACGCGCTCCAGCGCCACGGCGCCGGCCCCGTCCCCGAGGAGCACGGCCGTCGAGCGATCCTGCCAGTTCACGATCTTGGACAGGGTTTCCGCGCCGATCACGAGGGCGCGTCGCGCCGCTCCCGCCCGGATCTGCGCTGCGACGGACGACAGCGCGTAGATGAACCCGCTGCAGGCGGCCGAGATGTCGCAGGCGCCTGCTTGATGGGCGCCGAGCGCCGCCTGCACCACGCAGGCGGTGCTGGGGAAGATCATGTCCGGCGTGGCCGTCGCCACGACGATGAGGTCGAGATCCTCGGGCGACCATCCGGCGGCGTCCAGCGCTTCGCGGGCGGCGACGACGGCCAGGTCGCTCGTGGCCTGGTCCGGGGCCGCCACGCGTCGCTCGGCGATGCCGGTTCGGGTGCGGATCCACTCGTCGCTCGTGTCCAGGATGCGTTCCAGGTCGTGGTTCGTGATCACCCGCTCGGGCACTGCGTGACCCAGACCGCGGACCGCCACGCCCCAGGGCGTCTGTCGCAGCGTCGTCACTCGCTCGTCTCCCCGCTTTCGATCTCTTTCAGCTGCATGGCGATTTCGTCCACAAGCCGCCCGCGGGCGGCTTCCGCGCCGACTCTCAGCCCGGCCGCGATGGCCCGCGCCGTCGAGTTTCCATGGCACTTCACGCACAGGCCGTTGACGCCCAGAAGCGGCGCGCCGCCGGCTTCCTGGGCGTCGAACCGCGCCGCCAGGCGCTTCAGGGCGGGCATCGCGAGCCACGCGCCCAGCTTCGTGCGGAAGGTCGAGGTGAGCTCGCGCTTGAGCGCGCGCATGAGATCGCGCGCCAGGCCTTCGACCGTCTTCAAGGCGATGTTTCCGGCGAAGCCGTCCACGACAATGACGTCCGCGGCGCCGGCCAGCAGTTCTCTCGCCTCGACATTGCCGACGAAGTTCAGGAAGGGAAGCTGTGAAAGGACCTGATGGGCCCGCTTCACTTCTTCGGGGCCCTTCTCCGCCTCCGTGCCGACGTTGAGCAGCGCCACCCTCGGGGCGGGCCGGCCGAGCACGCGCTCCGCGTAGATGGAGCCCATGACGGCCCACTGGACGAGGTCCTCGGCCGAGGCCCCCACGGTCGCGCCCATGTCAAGAAACACGAGCCCGGGGCCGGCGAACGTCGGCATGACCTGCACGAGGGCCGGACGGCGAACGCCAGGGATCCTTCCGAACGTGAGAAGCGAGCCGGCCATCAGCGCGCCGGTGCTGCCGGCCGAGACGAACGCGGCCGCCTCGCCTTCGCGGACCAGGCGCAGCCCCACGGCGATCGACGAGTCCCGCTTGCGGCGGAAGGCGTGCACCGGAACCTCGTCGTAGCCGATGACCTCGCTCGCGTGGCGGATGGCGAGGCGATCGGACGGTTCTCCCCCTGCCCGGCGCAACTCGTCGTCGATCGTGGTGCGGTCGCCCACCAGAATCAGGCGCAACTCCGGGTCCTGGCGCAGGGCGGCCAGGGCACCCGCCACGGTCGCCTGCGGGGCATGGTCGCCGCCCATGACGTCGAGCGCCAGCGTGAGGCCGGTCAACGGTTCGCCTCCTCCTGGACGGGTGAATGCTCGTCACGGATCGCGGCGGCTGCGGGATCGTCGCCCGCGGCCGGCGCGACCTGCGTCACGAGGAACTTGCCGCGGAAGACGATGTCGTTCTGGACCCGCGACTGGACGAGCACGACCCACTGTCCGGGACGCGGCTGGCGAAGGATCTCGGCCTTGGCGACGACCCGCTCGCCGATGCGCACCGGGCGCTTGAACTTCACGTTGACCACTTCCGGCACGGCGTCGCCCGCGTCGACGACGGCCATGGCGAGGGACTCGGCCTGCGCGTACAGATGCTGGCCGCGGACGGTGGCGTTCCGCTCGAAGGCATGGGAGGCCTCGGCTTCGAGAATGGAGACGGCGTGCCGGCCCAGCTCGACGTCGACGATCTCGCCGACGATCTCCTGCGGCCCGAGCGCGCGCACGCGGCCGAGCGCCTGGCTGGCCAGCGAGCGCGCCCGCTCGCGCACGTCGGGAAGCCCGAGCGTGGCCCGGTCCAGGCGGATCGTGGGCACACTGACGTGAAACCGCTCCGCCAGCTCTTCGTCCGTCAGCAGCGGCTCGCGTCGCAGCGTTTCCCGCAGCGCGCGCTGGCGCTCGCGCCGCGAGAGGGAGGCGGCCGGTCGCTCAAGTCCCATGATCGCGTCCCCGCCCGTCGTTAGCAGTAGGTCATATGACTCATCGTTATCGCCACGAAGTATACGACCCGCGGGCGCGAGTGGCAAGTGGGACCATGCCCGCCGCGTCGGGCGCGCCGGGTGCCGGGGATTCGGGTCGGATGTGCGTTCCTAGACCTGGGATCCGGACTTCGGTGTGTGGATGGGGTTGACGTGCACCACGACGTCCTGGACGACGTCCAGGTTTTCGACGGCGTGGATGACGGCGTGCGCGAGGCGGTCGGCTTCCACGAGCGAGAGGTGGCCGTCGACGCCGATCTCCATGTCGACGTGCACGAAGGGCCCGGAGCGCCGGGTGCGCAGCCGCTGCACCTGCCGCACGCCCTGGACGGAGAGGGCCGTCTCGCGGACGAGCGCGCGCGTCGGGCTGTCCGCCTCGCGGTCGAGCAACTCGTCGACGTTCTCCCCCGCGAGCTGGACGGCGTAAAACAGGACGAGCGCCGCCACCAGCAGCGCGGCCAGGGGATCGGCCAGCGGCATGCCCAGGCGCGCGCCGAGGACGCCGGCGACGGCCGCCACGGAGGTCCACTCGTCCGAACGGTGGTCGGCGGCGTTGGCCAAGAGCGCGGGCGAGCGCAGCCGCCGTCCGAGCCTCGCGTTCCACTGGTACAGGCCCTCTTTGACCACGAGCGCGCCCGCCGCCGCGTAGGCCGCCGCCCAGTCGGGCGCCTCGCGGCGCGGGGCAAACAGCGCCACGACCGCCTCGCCCCCGATGGCGAGGCCGGCGAGGATGAGGAGCACGGCCACGGCCAGCCCCGCGAGGGACTCCGCCTTCGCGTGGCCGTACCGGTGCTGCCGGTCAGGCGGCCGCTCGGCGACGCGGACCCCGAACACGACGGCGAACGAGCCCGCCGCGTCTCCCAGGGAATGCAGGGCGTCCGCCACGAGCGCGTGGCTGGCAAAAACGGCGCCGGCGATCCCCTTGCCGACCGCCAGCGCCAGATTGGCCCACAGCGCGATCCATGCCGCGCGATGAAGCGACCGCCGCCCACGAAGGCCCTGCGAGGCGGGGGCCATGCGCTCCATCCCTCCGGTCCGACGTCTAGGATGCCCGGGCGATCCTCGCCTGCGCGCGCCGCTCCGACCGCTGCACCAGGTACAGGTAGACGGGGCTCGCGACGAAGATCGAGGAATACGTGCCGAGCACGATGCCGACGATCAGCGCCAGCGCCAGCACGTGGATGGACGAGCCGCCGAAGATCAGGACGGCGAACAGCGCGAGCAACACGGTCACGACGGTGTTGATCGTCCGCGAAAGCGTCTGGTTGATGCTCACGTTGATCAGCTCTTCCAGCGGCTCCTTGCGGCGCGCGTGCAGGCGCTCCCGGATCCGGTCGAAGATGATGATCGTGTCGTTGACCGAGTACCCGTAGACGGTCAGCACCGCGACGACGAACGACGTGTCCACCGGCAGCCGGAAGACGGCGAACGTGCCGACCGTGAGGAGGATGTCGTGCAGCATGGCGGCGATCGCCGCGATGGCGAAGCGGATCTCAAAGCGGATCGTCAGGTAGACGATCATCGCGACGGTCGCCAGGCCGACCGCCAAAATGGCGTCCCGCCGCAGTTCCGAGCCGATGACCGGCGACACCTTGTCCTTGCTGACGAGCTCGTACCCGCCGAACTTCTTGCCCAGCTCTTCGAGGATCTTCACCTCTTCGTCCTCGGAGATCGCCGGGGTTGTCAGCTTGAACTCGCGGTTGCCCGAGCTCTCGAACGCCTGCACGACGATGTCCCTGACGCCATGCGCCTCGTACGTGGCGCGGATGTCGGCGAGCGCGGCCGGCTTGCCGAACTTGACGTCGACGAGCGTCCCGCCGGTGAAGTCGATCCCGAAGTTGAGCGGCATGCCGAGGGTCGCCGTGTTCACGATGAGCGCCGCGACCGTGACGACGAGCAAGACCGTCGACAGGGCGATCCAGTACTTCCGCCAGCGCATGAACGGAAAGTGGAACCGCGCCTCGTTCATCGAGCATCCGCCCCCTCGGCCGTCCTGCGTTCGAAGAACCAGGCGCTCGGCTGTGCGCCGGCGTCCACCTGCAGGTGCAGGATCCACCGCGTGAAGGTGATCGCCGTGAACATCGAGATGAGCACGCCGAGCGCGACCGTCACGGCGAAGCCGCGCACCGGTCCGGTGCCGAGCCAGAACAGGACGGCGGCCGCCAGCACGGTCGTCGCGTTCGAGTCGAAGACGGCGCGGAATCCGTTCTTGAACCCGGCGTCCACCGCGTTGCGCAGCGTGCGGCCGAGGCGCAGCTCCTCCTTGATGCGCTCATAGATGATCACGTTGGCGTCGACGGCCATGCCCAGGGACAGCACGACGCCCGTGATGCCCGGCAGCGTCAGCGTCGCGTGCAGGCCGTAGAGCACCGCCAGAAGCAGCACGGCGTAGACGGCCAGCGCGAAGTCGGCCCAGAATCCGGGGATGCGGTAGACGACGAACATGAACGCCACGACGAGCGCCGCGCCCAGGATGATCGCCTTCTGGCTGGCCGCGAGCGAGTCCTGGCCGAGCGAAGCCGACACGGTGCGGTTTTCGATGATCTCAAGCTTCAGAGGCAGCGCGCCCGAATTCAGCGCCACCGCGATGCTCTTCGCGGCGTCGAGCGACTCGTATCCCGTGATCACGCCGTTCCCGTTCGGGATCTCGCTGATCACCGTGGGCGCCTGCAGGAGCTGGTCGTCCAAGTAGATCGGCATCGGCTGCTGGATGTGCGTCTTGGTGAACGCGTCCATGGCCTTGGCGCCTTCCTGGTCGAACTGCAGCTGCACGACCCAGCCCTGCTGCTGGTCATAGGCCGGCGTGGCCTTGATGAGGTTCTTGCCCGTGAGGAAGGGCTTGTTCGTCGCAGGATCGCGGAACTCCAAAACCGCCGTGCGGCCGATGCTCGTCGCGACCTCCTCCGGGTTCTTGACGCCCGGCAGGTCGAGCACGATGCGGTCCCTGCCCTCGCGCTGGATCACCGGCTCCGTGAGGCCGAGGCCGTTGACGCGCTTCGTCAGGATCGCCACGGCCGCGTTCATCGAGTCGTCGTCCACCTTGGTCTTCTCCGTCGGGTGGGCCTGGAAGACGATGTGCACGCCGCCGACGAGGTCGAGCCCCTTGTTGATGCGCCCCCAGAGCCCGTACCCGCCGCTCCGCTGCGGCAGCACCGCGTACAGCAGGGCCGCCGTCACGACGACGAACAGCGCCACAAGCGTGATCAGGCTGCGCTGACGCCGCTTCGCTCTCATCCTGGGCAACCTCCCCCTGGCGCCAATCGGCCAGAAGCCTTGACCGGCCACAAAAAACCCGACCGTCTGCGGGGACGGCCGGACGCCGTGACATAAGTGCAAGACAACGTTCATTATAGGAACGCGCGCGCGAGCTTGTCAAAGCAGGCGCGCGTTGTTGATCGTCAGCTCGAACTGGCAGCCCAAAAACGAGGCGGCTCGCCGGCACATCACCATGCGGGACAGGAAAATCTCGAAATATTCCATCACCGGCGAGATCGCCGTGTCGATCTGCAGCTCCAGGTTGACGACCTTGTCTTCCGGCCGGACGTCGAGGAACGACTTCAGCACGGCGTAGTTCACGCGGTCGTGAATGTCGAAGGTGGTCGGATCCGTGTTGCGCACGCGGGTCCGGTGCACGTCCGACTTGTCGGCGAGGATCACGGCGGCGCCGATGTTGTTCACCACTTCGCCGTAGGGCTCCTCATGGTTGCCGATCGCGCCGAGGATCTTGCCCAGCTCCTGCGCCGGCATGCCCATCTCGCGCAGGAAGACGAAGACCATCGCCGCGCCGGACTCGGGGTGGTCGTGGCGGCTGACGACGTTGCCGATGTCATGCAAGTAGCCGGCGATGGCGGCCAGCTCCGCCTCGCGTTCCGGGAAGCCGAGGCGCTTGAGGATGTTGTAGGAGATGCGGCTGACGAGCCGCACGTGGCGCTGGCCGTGCTCCGTGAAGCCCATCGCCCCGAGGTGCGCGTTCGCCTGCTCGATGAGCTCCTTGATCTCCGGCTGCGCCATGACCTCTTCAAGCGTGACCCGTCGCGTTTCGGGAGCCACGATCTCACCTCGCGTCCGGGCGCCGTCCCGGCGTCCGCATGAGACGCCGCGCGGCGCGGCAGGATGATGACGAAGGGAGCGGTGTCCGAGTGGATCCGCGCGAATTCATTCCCGGCGGCCCACCGCAATACCTTGCCCGATCCGTCATGGCCTCATTTGCGGACCCGCGGGCGGCGCAGGCCGCCGCGCGCGAGCTGCGCGAACAAGGATACACCGTCGACGTCGTCCAGGTCAGCGGGGCGCCGGTGGACCGCTCCGACCTGCGCCAGCCGCGGGACGAGGCCTTCCCGCGCACGCTCCTCGAAGAGCCGGCGGCGAACGCCGTGGCGTCCCAGGAGAGCGACGATGCAGGCCTGCGCAGCGCCGCCGCCACGCCGGCCGGGCGCCTGGGCCGCGCCGTGTGGCGCGTCACGGTGCCCGTCGCGGACGACGACATGCGCCGGCGCGTCGAGGACGTCGTGAGGCGGCACGGCGGCGAGGTCTGACTCAGGGAGACGCGAGACGGCGGACATCGCCGTCGCGGCGCGTGAGGCGCACGCGGTCGAAGTGCTCGGCGAGCGGCAGGGCGTACTTCCGCGTGGTGCCGAGCACCTCGCGCAGCTCCGACATCGTCGCCGCGCGGCCGCCGGCCAGGTGCGCGCGGACGCGCTCCGCGGCGGCGTCGACGGCCTCGCTTGCGAACCACAGGCCGTCCGCGACCGCGACCAGACGGCCCTGGTCGACGAGGTGCGCGACGACGTCCTCCGCTGCGGCGACGCCGCCCAGCTCCGCCTGCACCTGCTCGAGGGAGGGCGGCGCCAGGCCCGCGGACGCGAACATCGCGGCCACGCGCTCCACCGCCCGCTCAAGCGCCTCGGGCAACGGCGGCTCGCGGCCGGCCGGCGGCCGCACGACGTCGCCGCGCAGCTCGATCGCGCCCGCGCGCTCCGCTTCCGCCAGCAGGCGGTTGCCCAATCGCCGCTCGAGCCCGGGCCACAGCGCGCGCCACGCCTCTTCCCGGGGCCAGCCCCTGCGCAGCGGGTGGCGCGCCCGCTCCGCAACGGCCGCGTCCGTCGCCGCTTCCAGGAGCGACGCCCAGCGCCGCGCGCCGACGGCGACCTCGCCGTCGAGCAGCAGCACCACACGCCCCTCCGCCGCCCAGGCCTCCAGCGCCCGGCGGCACTCTCCGACGGTCAGGCCTGCCTGGCGCGCGAGGTCCTCCACCGCGTGCGGCCCCTCGTCCAGGGGTTGCAGCAGCAGCGCCCCGGCTTCCCGCCGTTCCAGCGCCTCGAGCCGGCGCAGGTCGTCGCGCGACTTCTTTCGATACCGGCGCCCGGCGTCCAACACGACGCCGCCGCCGATGGTGGTCGCCGGGGACAGCGAGCGAATCAGGATGCGTTCGCCGTACGTGGCGACGATCGGCCGCGCCGCATGCAGCCGGGCCAACGCCGAGCCGCCCGGCGCGAGCCGGCCCTCGGGGAGGTCCTCCAGCCAGACGACGCGCGCGATCGTCTCCTGCGTGCTCGCGTGCAGCCGGACGCGGGCGCCGTCGGCCAGCGGCGCGGGCGCCGTGGAGAGGAGATGCACGCGCGCGGCGAGGACCGACTCCGCCCGGAAGGCGCCGGGCGCCGCGAGGACGTCGCCGCGGTGCACCTCGCGCCACTCCGCGCCGGTCACGTTCACGGCCACGCGCTGGCCGGCGCGCGCCTCCGTCGTGGGGTGGCCGTGCACCTGGAGGCCCCGCACGCGCACCGTCGCGCCTTTCGGCAACCACTCGAGGCGATCGCCCTCGCGGATGGCGCCGGACACCAGCGTCCCCGTCACCACCGTGCCGAACCCGGCGACCGTGAAGGAGCGGTCGATCGGCAGCCGCGCCGGGCCGTGCGCCGGCCGTTCGCCGGCCAGCGCGAAGAGCCGCGCCAGCTCCGCGCGCAACGCCTCAAGCCCCTCGCCGGTGCGGCTGGACACGGCCAGGATGGGCGCCCCGGCGAAGCCGCTTCCCGCGATCTCCGCGCGCACCTCGTCGCGCACGAGGTCCAGCCACTCCCCGTCGACGAGGTCGGTCTTCGTCAGCGCCACGACGCCACGATCGACGCCGAGGAGCCGCAGGATCTCGAGGTGCTCGCGCGTCTGCGGCATGACGCCCTCGTCCGCCGCGACCACGAGGAGGCACGCGTCGATGCCGTGCACGCCGGCGACCATGTTGCGCACGAACCGTTCGTGGCCCGGCACGTCGATGAACGACACGCGCCGGCCGCCGGGCAGGTCGAGGTGCGCGAAGCCGATGTCGATGGAGATGCCGCGCCGTTTCTCATCCGGCAGCCGGTCCGTGTCCTGTCCCGTCAGCGCCTTGATCAGGGCCGTCTTGCCGTGGTCCACGTGACCCGCCGTGCCGACGATGATGTGCGTGCGATCCGTCACGAGGCGTCCCCTCACGCGGTCACGATACGGAATGCGCCAAGCAGCAGGCAAAGGTATCCGACCAGAGCGTACCAGCGGATGCGTTCCGCGCGCACCTCCGCCGCGCGGTCGCCGAAGGCGTCCTCAAGGCGGCGCGCGTACCAGCCGGAGCGCGGCACGGCGATGAAGAAGAGCCCGCCGGCGACCCAAGCCGCGCCGACCGCGACGGAAAACCACGACATTCGCATCACCGCTTTCAGTGCCCGCAAATTGACACGTTTCGGGTTGGTCCGTATAATGACCACGCACGTCGGGATGTGGCCCAGCTTGGCAGGGCGCCGCGTTCGGGACGCGGAGGTCGCGAGTTCAAATCTCGCCATCCCGACCAGATTTTTTGGCCCGGTTTCGAATTTGGCCGCACCGTTCGCACGGTGCGGCCGTTTTGTTCGCGCGGCGGCGCCGGCGTGCTCAAGGCCTGTGGCGCTGCGCCATCACGACGGCGCGCTCGACGAGCGCCCGCAGGTTGTCGTAGCCGACCTCGCGCGCCGCGTCGCCCGCACGGACCCAGCGGAGCGCCGTCACCTCGCCGGGCTGCGGCCGTTCCGTCCCGTGCTCCGCGGCGATGAGGAAGTACGCGACCGTCTTTTCGACCGGCGTCCCACCGGCGTTGAACGTGTACCGCGTCTCGCCCACCCTCGCGAGAACGCGCCCGCGGATGCCGGTCTCCTCCGCGATCTCCCGGAGCGCCGCCTCCTCGTCGGTCTCCCCCGGCTCCAGGTGGCCCTTCGGCAACGACCAGCGGCCGTAGCGGTCGTGGATCAGCAGCACCTCCGGGCGCGGGCGCCAGCGCACGACGACGCCGCCCGCCGACCGCTCGCGACGGACCTCGTTCAACCGCCTCACTCCCAGACCTGGGACACGTGCGTCACCCGGTAGCCTTCCGCGCGCAGGTCCTCGACGATTTTCTCGGGCGTCGTGGTGCGCACGCGCAGCACAACCTGGACGAAGCGCGGCCGGTCGGGCGGGACGAAGGTCGCGAGGCTCGCGATGCTCGTGCGGTTGCGCATCACCACCTGCGCGATGTCGGCGAGCGCCCCGATGCGGTCCTCCACGACCAGCGTGATGCGGCTGCCCCGCTCGCGCAGGCCCATCATGTCGATGAACGTCCCGTACAGCATGCGCTCGGTGATGACGCCGAGGGCGCGCCCGTTCTCGTCCACGACGGGCAGGGCGCTCAGGTCGTGCTTCTTCATGAGGAAGGCGGCCTCTTCGATGATGTCGCCCGCTTCGATCGCCACCCCGCGGACGGCCGCCTCCCCCACCCGCGCCGCGGCGAGACCCTCGAAGCTCCGCTCCTTCAAGAGGCGATGGACGATCGCTTCCATGGTGAGGACGCCGAGGAGCGAACCGTCCTCCGCCAGGACGGGCAGGGCCTCCCAGTTGTCGGCGTCCATGATGTTCAGGGCCTCGGCGAGCGTCTGTTCCTCGCGCAGCGTCGGCACGTCCGTGACCATCCGATTCGAAACGAACATCGCGCGCCACCCCGATCCAGAAATCGATGCTAGGGCCACGTTCGCCTTCCGCCGGCGTCCTTCCTTTTCCCTGGCAACTCCACATGCGGCCGTTCTGCGCACGCGCGCGGGCGCATACAGTGGATCGCACGGAAAGGGGACAGGTCCGCTTGCGGCGATTCATCCGCATCGCGGCCGCGGGGATTGCGGCGGCGTGCTTGACGTGCGTGCCGCTGCCCCGGGACGCCGGGTCCTTCCGCGCCTGGGGCCCGCCGGTGGCCGAAGCGGCGGGACCGCCTGAAGTCACGGCGGAAGCCGCCGTCTTGCTCGACGCCGAGAGCGGCCGCGTGCTGTATCAGAAACATGCGAATGAGCGGCTTGAGCCGGCGAGCATCACCAAGATCGTCACGGCCCTCGTGGCGCTGCGCCACGGGAACCCGGAGCAGGTTCTGACCGTCGACCGCGCGTCGGCGGCGGCGCCCGGGTCCTCCGCCGGGCTCGTGCCCGGCGAGCGCCTGACGCTCCGCGAGTTGCTCTACGCGCTCCTGCTCGTGTCCGGCAACGACGCGGCCGAGACGATCGCGCGCGGCCTGGGCGGGTCGATCGACACGTTCGCCGCGTGGATGAACCAGGCGGCGCGGGACGCCGGCGCCGCGCACAGCCACTTCACGAATCCGCACGGGCTGCCCGATCCCGCGCACGAGACGACGGCGCTGGACATGGCGCTCATCACGCGCGCCGCCCTGCAGTCGCCGCTCATCGCGAAGATCGTCGCCACCCGCGAGGCGTCCATCGGCGGCAGGGGCGGCCCGGTCCACCGGTACGTGAACGAGAACAAGCTCCTCGGCCGCGACGGCGTGGACGGCGTCAAGACGGGCTACACCACGTCCGCAGGACACACGTACGTGGCCTCGGCCACGCGCGACGGGCGCCGACTGATCGTCGTGGTGCTCGGCGACTCGAAGCAGGGCAAGTACGACGACGCCATGCGGCTGTTCGACTGGGGCTTCGCCCAGTTCCAGCCGCGCCGCCTCCTCGCTCCGGGGCAGGAAGTCGGCCAGGTGCAGGTCGTCGGCGGCACGCGATACTATACGCCGCTCGTCGTCCCCGCGGCCGCGGGTGTCACCGTCCGGGCCGCCCCGTGGGACACGGTGGCCATCCGGACGGAGGCGGTGACGGTCATGCGCGCCCCGGTGCCGCGCGGCCTGCGCGTGGGCACGCTGACCGTGTACGTGGGCGGGCGCAGGGTGGCGAGCTATCCCATGCTCGTCGGGGTGCAGGTGCCGCGCGCCGCCGCGACGCCCGTCGCAGGCGCCGGCCCCGCCTGGTGGCACTGGGCGTGGGACTGGGTGCGACGGCTGGCCTCCACGGACCTGTGAGCCGCGCGCGGACCGGGGCGGGCGTCGCGCCGCCGCAGCGTCAGGCGCGGCCGCGCAACAGGCTGTTCGCGATGACCAGCCGCTGGATCTCGCTCGTGCCCTCGTAGATCTCGGTGATCTTCGCGTCCCGCAGGAGGCGCTCCACCCCCACCTCCTGCATGTACCCATAGCCGCCGTGGATCTGGACGGCTTCGAGGGCGGCGCGCACGGCCGTGCGCGAGGCGAAGAGCTTTGCCTTCGAGATCTCCGGCGTGTGCCGGCCCGGCTGGGTGGCGAGCCACGCGGCGCGGTACACGAGCCAGCGCGCCGCTTCGATCTCCGTGGCCATCTCCGCGAGCTTCCACTGGATGCCCTGGAACTCGCCGATCTTGCGCCCGAACTGTTCCCGTTCGCCCGCGAACGCGACGGCCCGTTCCAGCGCGGCCTCGGCGATGCCCAGCGCCTGGGCCGCGATGCCGATGCGGCCGATGTCCAATACGGAGAGGGCGATGCGGTAGCCGGCGCCTTCCTCGCCGACGCGGCGCGCGTCCGGCACGAACACGTCGTCGAGGACCAGCGAGGCGGTGTGCGCCGCGCGGATGCCCATTTTGGCTTGCGGCCGGCCGAAGGACAGGCCCTCGCTGCCCTTCTCCACCTCGAAGCAGGTGATGCCGCGGGTGCCGCGGTCCGGCTGCGTCACGGCGAAGACGAGGTAATAGTCGGCCTGGCCGGCGCCCGTGATGAACGCCTTTTCGCCCGTAATGCGCCAGCCGTCCCCGTCCCTGCGCGCCCGCGTGCGGATCGCGGCCGCGTCCGAGCCGGCCTGCGGCTCCGTCAGCGCAAAAGCGCCGAGCCGGTCGGCGGCCAGGCGCGGCAGGACCTCGGCCTTGAGCTCGGGGGAGCCCCAGCGCGCCACGGCCTCGGCGTGCAGCGTGTTGTGCACTTCCATGAGGACGGCGACGGCCGCGTCGGCCTTGGCGATCTGTTCCAGCACCAGGGTGTGCGCGAGGATGTCGAGCCCGCCGCCGCCATAAGCCTCGGGAATCGTCAGGCCCAGGTAGCCCGCGTCCCACAGCGCTCGCAGGCTCGGCCAGGGGAAATCGCCCGTCCGGTCGTTCTCCGCCGCGCCCGGCAGGATCTCCCGTTGCGCGAAGTCCCGCGCGGCTTCCTGCAGCGCGCGCTGCTCCGGCGTCAGCGCGAAGTTCACGTCTCCGCCTCCTCGGGACGCGACGCGTCCAGCACCAGCCGCGCGGCCGTCTCGGGATCCAATTCTTTCGCGGCGAGGCGGAGGAGGACATCGTCCAGCGCGCCGCGCCTCCGCGCGCGCTCGAGCGCCTCGCGGAAGGCGAGTTCCTTCAGGCGCTCCTCCATGCGGGCGCGGTCCTCCTCCTGGCCGAGCTGCGTGAAGCGCCCGCTCTCCTTGAGGTACACGAGGTGGTCCTCCATGTGCCGGAGGAGCTCTTCGAGGCCGGTGCCGTGCGCCGCCGAGACCTTGACGACGGGCGGAAACCAGAGGGGGCCCTCGCCGTCCCTCGCGGGCGTGAGCCCTTCGCGCCGCCCCTGTGCGAGGGGAGAGAGGCCGAGCATCATGCGGAGGTCGCGGGCGGTGTCGTCCGCCCCCTCGCGGTCGGCCTTGTTCACGACGTAGATGTCGCCGATTTCGAGGATGCCGGCCTTCGTGGCCTGGATTTCGTCGCCGAGACCGGGGACGGAGACGACGAGCGTCGTGTGCGCGGCCCGCATGACGTCGACCTCGGCCTGACCGGCGCCGACCGTCTCCACGAGCACGACATCCCGGCCCGCCGCGTCCATGAGGCGGATCGCGTCGAACGCGGCGCGCGACAGCCCGCCCAGCTGGCCGCGGCTCGCGAGGCTGCGGAAGAAGACGTCGCCTTCGATGCGGCGCGTCCAGCGGACGCGGTCCCCGAGAACGGCGCCGCCCGTGAAGGGGCTGCTGGGATCCACCGCGACGACGCCCACCGTGCGGCCGCCCGCCGCGAACCGCGCGGCCAGGGCCATGACGAGCGTGCTCTTGCCGGCGCCCGGCGCGCCCGTGACCCCGACCACCCAGGCGCGGCCCGTGCGGCCGTACACGGCGCGCAGGAGAGCGGCCCCGCGGGGGTCGCCGTTCTCCACCCACGTGATGCCCCGCGCCAGCGCGAGCCGGTCCCCGGCGAGGAGACGCCCGGCCCAGTCGTCCACGCCGGCTGCCGCCCCGCCGCCTCCGGCCGAAGGCTGTTCGCGCAGCTCAGGCACGGGCCGCACCCGCGCGCGCTTCCGCGACCTTCTCCCGGATGAAGGCAACGATGCGGTCGATGTCGGAACCCGGTCCGAACACGCCGGCCACGCCGGCGGCGAGCATGTCGGGGATATCCGCGTCGGGGATGGTGCCGCCCAGCAGCACCACGGTCTCCGTGAGGCCCGCCTCGCGCAGGCCGCGCACCACCTTCGGAACGAGCACCGGATGCGCCCCGGACAACAGGCTGATGCAGACGACGTCGACGTCCTCGTCCACGGCCGCCCGCACCACTTCCTCCGGCGTGCGATGCAGGCCGGTGTAGATGACCTCCATTCCGGCGTCGCGCAGGGCGCGCGCCAGCACCTTCGCGCCGCGATCGTGGCTGTCCAGGCCCGGCTTGGCGACGAGCACGCGGATCGGACGCTCCGGCATCAGATGATCGCCTCCTCCTCGTACGTGCCGAACACCTCGCGGAGGACGTCATCCATCTCCTGCAGCGTGCAGTACGCGCGCACGCACTCGAGGATGGCCGGCATGATGTTCTCGTTCGAGGACGCGACGCGCTTCAGCTCCCGCAGCGTCTCCGCGACGCGGCGGTTGTCGCGCGTGCGCTTGACCTCCTTCAGCCGGGCGATCTGCTTGCGCTCCAGCTCCGGGTCGACGCGCAAGAGGGGGATCGGCGTGTCCTCCTCGATCTGGAAGCGGTTCACGCCGACGATGGTGACGTCTCCCGCGGCCACGGCGCGCTGGTACCGGTAGCTCGCGTCCGCGATCTCCCGCTGGATGAATCCCTTTTCGATGGCGGCCACCATGCCGCCGAGCTCGTCGATGCGGCGGAAATACTCGTACGCGCCCTCCTCCAGCTTGTTCGTGAGGGCCTCGACGAAGTACGAGCCGCCCAGCGGGTCGACGGTGTTCGTGACGCCGGTCTCGTGCGCGATGATCTGCTGGGTCCGCAGCGCGATGCGCACGGCCTTCTCCGTGGGCAGCGCGAGGGCCTCGTCCATGGAGTTCGTGTGCAGGCTCTGCGCGCCGCCCAGCACGGCCGCCAGCGCCTGCAGCGCCACGCGCACGATGTTGTTCTCGGCCTGCTGCGCCGTCAGGGTCACGCCCGCCGTCTGCGCGTGGAAGCGCAGCTTCCACGAGCGCGGGTCCTTGGCCCCGAACCGCTCCCGCATCTCCCGCGCCCAAATGCGCCGGGCGGCGCGGAACTTGGCGATCTCCTCGAAGAAATCGTTGTGCACGTCGAAGAAGAACGAGAGGCGTGGCGCGAACGCGTCGACGTCCAGGCCCGCCCGGATGCCTTCTTCCACGTACGTGAACCCGTCCGCGAGCGTGAAGGCAAGCTCCTGCGTAGCCGTCGCGCCGGCCTCGCGGATGTGGTAGCCCGAAATGCTGATCGTGTTGAAGTTGGGCACGTGCTTGGAGCAGAAGGCGAACATGTCCGTGATGATGCGCAGGCTCGGCTTCGGCGGGTAGATGTAGGTCTTCTGTGCCGTGTACTCCTTGAGGATGTCGTTCTGCACCGTGCCGCGGACCTTGTCCCAGGGAACGCCCTGCTTCTCCGCGACCACGAGGTACATCGCGAGGATGATCTGCGCCGAGGAGTTGATCGTGAACGAGGTGCTGACCTGGTCGAGGGGGATCCCGTCGAACAGGCGCTCCATGTCTGCGAGGGTGTCGACGGCGACGCCGAGCCGGCCGACCTCTCCCTCCGCGCGCGGGCTGTCGGAATCCCAGCCGAGGAGCGTGGGAAAGTCGAACGCGCACGAGAGCCCGGTCTGGCCCTGCTCAAGGAGGTACTTGAAGCGGGCGTTCGTCTCCTCTGCGGTGCCGTAGCCGGCGAACTGGCGCATCGTCCAAAGCCGGCCGCGGTACATCGTCTCGTGGATGCCGCGGGTGAACGGGTACTGCCCCGGTTCGCCGAGGTCGCGTTCCGGGTCGAAGCCGGCGAGATCCTCCGGCCCGTAGACCCGTTTCACGGGCAGTCCGGAGAGGGTGACAAACGCGTCGTCCCGATCGGTCGGCCGCGTTACGGCCATGTCGTTCGCCTCCAGCCGCCCACAGGCGGAATCTGCCACATCTATTAGATTAACATAGGCCGGCGGGCACTCCGGACGTTCCTCCTTACGGATCACGCGAGGCGGCGCTCCGCCGCCAGCCGGCGGGCGCGCGCGATCTCCCGCGCCGACAGGGGCTCGTCCACGAGCTCGAACACTTCCGTGAATCCGGCGCGCAGGGCGTCGGCCACCTCGTCGACGCCGACGGCGCGGCCGAGTTCCCTCTCCAGGGACGTGACCGCCCCCGCGTCGAGGACGCGCCCGTCGCCCGCCGCGTCGTAGAACCCCTGAATGAGCGCCGTCGCGGCGAACGGATCTTGGGAAACGAGCACCATGCCGCTGACGAGCGCGAAGCCGCCGCGGATGGCCTGCGCGACGCCGGCGATCTTGCGCGGCGGCTGGCCCACCACCAGGTCGTAGGGCCCTTCGCAGTAGGAGCCCGGCGCCGCCCCGAAGCGGGCCTCCACGCCCAGCCGCCGCAGGCCGCGGACGACGCCTTCGGCCAGTTCCCGGAAGTTGCGGTCCATCTGCGTGAGATCGCGGCACGGGCGAGCGACGCCGAAGCTGAGGCACGACTCGTCGAGCCACACGGCGCTCCCGCCGCCGATGCGCTGGTAGACGGGAAGCCCGCGCGCCGCGAGCCAGCGCAGGCCGTCGGCGACGCGCGGCAGCCGCCGGTCCTTGGGCCCGAGGAGCACGTACGGCCGCTGGCGCCGCAGGAGGACCACGGGCCGCCCGTCCTCGGCGGCGGACGCGGCGAGCGTCTCGGCGAGGACGGGACTGAGCGGCAGCACGGGCGAATCCAGCCGAACGTCGACGAGGCGGTACCGCGGTCGATCCGTCACCGTGCGGGCCGGTCTCCCTTCGCGGCGGCGGCCGCTGGCCCGCCCCCCTGGAGCCGCCGGGCGGCTTCCACGGCGAAGTAGGTGATGATCACGTCCGCGCCGGCCCGGGCGATGCCGAGCAGCGACTCCCACATCACGGCCTCGCCGTCGACCCACCCGCGTTCGGCCGCGGCGCGGATCATGGCGTACTCGCCGCTGACCTGGTACGCCGCGATGGGGACGTCGAAGGCCTCGCGCGCCGCGCGCACGATGTCCAGGTACGGTCCGGCCGGCTTGACCATGAGCATGTCGGCGCCTTCCTCGAGGTCGAGGCGCATCTCCCGCAGGGCTTCGCGCGCGTTGGCGGGATCCATCTGGTACGCGCGGCGGTCGCCGAACGACGGCGCCGACTCCGCCGCCTCGCGGAACGGCCCGTAGTACGCGGAGGCGTACTTCGCCGCGTACGAGAGGATGGCGACGTCCTCGAATCCTTCCTCGTCCAGGGCGCGGCGGATGGCGCCCACGCGGCCGTCCATCATGTCCGACGGCGCCACGATGTCGGCGCCGGCGCGCGCGTGCGAGACGGCGGTGCGGGCGAGCAATTCCAGCGTGGGGTCGTTGTCGACCGTGCGCTGGCCGCGCCGGTCGGCGAGAACGCCGCAGTGGCCGTGGTCGGTGTACTCGCAAAGGCACACGTCCGTGATGACGAGCAGGTCCGGCAGGGCGTCCTTGAGGTTGCGCACGGCCCGCTGCACGACCCCGTCGTCCGCGTACGCGCCGCTGCCGACCGGGTCCTTGCGGTCCGGCACGCCGAAGAGGAGCACCGCCGGGATGCCGAGATCGGCGGCCTCACGCGCGGCGTCCACGACGCGGTCGGGACTGTAGCGGAACTGGCCCGGCATGGCCGCGATCGGCTCCGCCACGCCCTTGGCGTCGACGACGAACAACGGGTACACGAGGGCGTCCGGGGCGAGGCGCGACTCCGCCACGAGCCGGCGCAGGGCCGGCGTGCGGCGCAGGCGGCGCGGACGGTGGACGGGAAACGGCATGCGGCTTCATCCTTTCTTGCGGCGGTCTCGGGCGGCGAGGCCGCGCGCGGCCGCGTTCGCCGGGTCGAGGGCGGCGGCGATCGCGGCGACGGCGGCCTCCGGTGAGGGCGAGGCGGCGACCGCGTGCACCGGCAGGCCTTCGGCTTCGCAGGCGGCGGCCGTCGTGGGGCCGATGCAGGCGACGCGCCACGCGCCCAACGGCGAGGCTTCCGGAGAGCGGGATCTGTCGCGGGCCGCACCCGGCCACGCGCCCGCCAGGCCGCGCACGGCCGAGGGACTGGCCAGCCAGATGACGCCGCCCCGCGGGTCCTGCGCCGCCCTGCGCACCGCCTCCAGATCCTCGGGCACGGGTTCGGTCTCGTACGCCACCGGCGCGAGGCCGCGGTAGCCGAGATCGAGCAGGGCCTTCCACCCGCTCGTCGCGGCGAGCGACGACCTCGGCCACACCAGCGTGTCGCGCGCCGGCGCCGGGGACGGCAGTTTCGCCCGCAGCGCGGGCCAGAGGTCCCGTCCCCCGCGCCCTTCCAGCGCGCGGAGCGGGAGCGCCCGAAAGACGCTCCCCGCCACGGCGTGCGCCGTCTGCGGCCCCACGGCCCACACGGCCGGCGCCGGCCCGCGCCCCCCATCGTACGCCGGCCGCACGCCCAGTTCACGCGCGCGCGCGTCCGTCACGCGCACGGCGCGCGGGCTTGTGAACACCCACGCGAGGACGCGCTCCGCCTCGCGCAGCGCCGCGTCCAGCTCGCCCAGATCCTCCGCCGGGCGCACGCGCGCCGTGGGGAGGCGCAGTTCCCGCGCCCCTGCCGCGGCGAGCGCACGCGACAGCGCGTCCTCGCCCGCGCCGTCGTCCCGCGGGCGCGTGTTCCAGACGACGATCCCGGCCAGCGGCGCCTCGTCCGGCATCCCGCCGCGGATCCCGCCGCTCACGACGGCCATCCGGCGCGCGCTTCCTCCAGGAGCGGCCCCGCGCCGCGTTCCATCAGGGCCTCGGCCAGGCGGGCGCCGAGTGCCTCCGGCGCCTCGCCCGGACGGGCGAGCGCATCCGCGCGCACGACGACCCCGCTGCGCGGGCCGGCGAGCGCCGCTCGCAACCGGAGGCCGCCCCCTCCACCGCGGGCGCCGCCATCCCCGGGAACCGGCACCGCCAGCGCGCCGAGGGGGAGGAAGCAGCCGCCGCCGAGCGCCGACAGCACGGCCCGTTCCGCCTCGACGGCGCTCCGCACGGCCGGGTCGTCCAGGGACCGCGCCACGTCCAGCGCGGCCGCGTCGTCCGCGCGCGCCTCCACGGCCAGGGCCGCCTGCGCCGGCGCCGGGCAGCAGACGTCCGGATCCAGCCTCTCCCGCACGTGCGAGCCAAGGCCGAGCCGCTCGAGCCCGGCAGCCGCCAGCACGGCCGCGTCCAGCTCACCGCGGGCCACCTTCTCGATCCGCGTGTCGACGTTGCCGCGAAGGGGGACGAACCGGAGATCCGGTCGCTTCGCGCGCAGTTGCGCGACGCGCCGGGGGCTGGAGGTCCCGACGACGGCGCCGGGCGGCAGTTCTTCGAGGCGGCGCGACCCGCAGAGCGCGTCCCGCGGGTCGGCGCGCAGCGGGTAGGCCGCCACCACGAGCCCGTCCGGCGACACGGTGGGCAAATCCTTCGCGCTGTGCACGGCGAGGTCGATGTCCCCGCGCAACAGCGCCTCCTGCAGTTCCTTGACGAAAATGCCGACCGTCGGGCCGAGCGCGCCCAGCGGGCCGCGGTGCGCGTCGCCCGTCGTCCGCACCGGCACGCCCTCCACGCGGACGCCGGGGTGCCGCGCCTCGATGAGCCGGCGCACGGCTTCGGCCTGCCAGAGGGCCAGGCGGCTGCCGCGCGTCCCGATGCGCAGCGCGCTCATCGCGCCTCCGCCGGGGCCGCGACGCGGCCGGCGTCCGCAGCCGGTTCGCCCGCACCGGCGCTGCCGTCCGCGCCCGGTCCCTCGCCGAGCTTGAACAGCTCGCTGAAGGCTTTCAGGTACTTGTCCTCATGACCGTCGCCCGCAAGCTCTTTCAAGCGAACGGTCGGGTCATTGAGCAGCTTGTTCACGATGGAGGTCGTCAGCTGTTCGATGACGGCGCGCTCGCGCTCCCCCAGCTGCGGCAGTCGGCGCAGGGCGCGCTCCAGTTCCCTGCGGCGGATCTCCTCCGCCTTCTCCCGCAGCGAGCGGATCAGGGGGACGACGGCGAGGCTGCGCACCCATTCGGAAAACGACGCGACATCCTCCTCAAGCAGCCGCTCCGCCTTCGCCGCGGCGCGGCGGCGCGCCGCGCGGTTCCGCTCGAGGACGGCGTTCAGCTCGTCGATGTTGTGCAACTCCACGCCGGGAAGCTCGACGACGGCCGGCTCGACGTCCCGCGGCACGGCGAGGTCGAGGATCAGGAGCCGCCGCGCCGCCCCCAGCGCGCGGCGCGCCCCCCCCCCCCCCCCAACAGGCCCCCGCCCCCCCCCGGGGCGGGCGCGCCGCCCCGCGCCCGGGCGCGGGCGCGGGGCCGGCGCCGGCGCGCCCCCCCCCGCGCGGGGCGCGCGCCGCGCGCCGTCAGAACGGGCCGCGGCGCGCCCGTGGCGGTGACGAGCGCATCGGCTCGGGACAGCGCCTGCAGGCGCGCGCTCCAGCGCCCGTGGCCCGCGCCGAAGCGCGCAGCCAGCTCCTCGGCCCGCGCCTCCGTGCGGTTGAACACGGTCACGCGCGCGCCGGCCGCGCACAGGTGCGCGACGACGTCCGCCGCCGTTTCCCCGGCGCCCCAGACGTGGATGTCGCGGTCCGCGACATCGCCCAGGATGTCCTTCAGCTGCGCCACCGCGACGGACGCGACGCTGACGGGCCTGCGGGACACGGCCGTCTCGGCGTGCACGCGCTTCGCGCTGGCCAGCGCCTGGTTGAAGAGCGCGTGCAGCACCTTGCCGACGCACGCCGCGTCCTGCGCGACGGCGTACGCCTCTCGCACCTGGCCGAGGATCTGCGTCTCGCCGAGCACTTGCGAATCGAGGCCGGCGGCCACACGGAAGAGGTGGCGCACGGCATCCACGCCGTCGAGGACATAGAAGTGGCGACGGACATCCGCCGGCTGGTCGAACATCGAGGGCAGCGCGGACAGCAGCGCGTCGGCCGCGGCGCGACGGTCCGCGACGGCGTAAAGCTCAAATCGATTGCACGTGGACAGCACGACGGCTTCGCGGAGTTGCGCGCGGTCGGATACGGTCCGGAGAAAGCTCGGCGCCTCGCCCGCGGGGACGGCGAAGCGCTCGCGCACCGCGACGGGCGCCTGGCGATGACTGATGCCCACCAGGATGATGTGCACGCGATTCGCCCCGCTTCGCCTCGGTTTCGGCCGCACCCATCTTAGGCCAAGCACGAGAACGGCCGCAAGTTGACATCGGCCTTGCCGAACGGCCCATCTTTCGTCGCTTGATCGCTTGCTGGACATCCGCGACGACCTATGGTAGTTTCTCGAACAACTACTTCTGTCGCCGCGCCGCGCCGTGGATCGCATGGGGCGCGGGCGGCACGGAACACGGCCGCGGGCGGCGCGCCCGGGGCTACGGCCGGGAGGCTTGGCAGCGAGTGGACACCGTCGATGCGCTGGTGACGGTCGGGTGGACGGAGACGGAGGCGCGCGTGTACCTCGCGCTCGTGGAGCTCTCGGAAGCGACGGGCTACGAGATCGCCAAGCAGACGAAGCTCGCGCGGGCCAACGTCTACGCCGCCCTGCAGCGGCTTGAGCGGCGTGGGGCCGTCGTGCGCGGCGGCCGGGGCGTCTGCCGCGCGGTGCCGTTCGAGCGCATCGCGCGGCGCATGGTCGACGACTACGTCCACCTCGTCGACGGCGTGCGCGAGCGTCTCGGAGAGATGCGGCCCGCCCGCCGCCCTTGCGTCTTCGGCCAGACCCACGACGTCGAGGCCGTCTTCAACCTGGCCCGGGGGCTCCTGGCCGGCGCGCGGCGCGAGGCGCTCGTCGCGCCCACGCCCTCAGAGGCGCGGCCGCTCGCGCCGGCGATCGCGGCCGCGGCCGAGCGCGGCGTCCGGCTGCGCACGCTGTGCCTGGCCGGGTGCGCGCGGCCGTGCGGCGCCTGCCGCGGGGAGATCATGCGGGCGGCGCGGACGCTTCCGGCCCACACGCTGCTCCTCACGCAGGACGGAACGTCGGCGCTGTGGGCCGACCTCGCCGCGGAGCCGCCCACCGCGGTGTACGGCGACCTGCCCGGCCTCGTCCGATGGCTGGAAGCCGCATTCGAGCACGCGTGGTCACAGGGAACGCCGATGGAAAGCGGGGAGACACGATGAACGACGCCGACATCACCCGGTCCGAGGGAACGGAGCACGCCGCCGCCGTCGCGATGACGCACGAGGCGCGCCTGCGGAAGGTGGAGGAGGACATCCGCCGCCTGCTTCGGGACCTCGGCGAGGACCCGGAACGCGAGGGCCTCAGGGAAACGCCGCGACGCGTGGCCAAGATGTACCTGGAGGAGCTGCTCGTCGGGCAGGGCGCCGATCTGAAAGCGGAACTCTCCACCACGTTCGCCGAGGACCACCAGGAACTGGTGATGGTGCGCGCGATTCCGTTCTACGCCCTCTGCGAGCACCACCTGATGCCGTTCTTCGGGCAGGCGCACGTCGGGTACCTGCCGGACGGCCGGGTCGTGGGCCTGTCCAAGCTCGCGCGCCTCGTGGAGCGGGCGGCCCGCCGCATGACGATCCAGGAACGCCTCACCACCGAGGTGGCGGACGCGATCATGGCCGTCCTGCGTCCGAAGGGCGCGATGGTCGTCGTCGAGGCGGAGCACTTCTGCATGACGATGCGCGGCGTCCAGAAACCGGGGACGATCACGACCACGACGGCCGTGCGCGGCGTGTTCGCGCAGGACGAGGCCGCGCGCATGGAGTTCCTGCGCCTCCTGGGCCGCGCGTGACCGCGGCGGGATCCGCGGGGCAATCGCGCGGCGGGGCCCGCGACGCGATCGCGCGACGCGACCGCGTGACACCATCCCGCCCGCGTCACTTCGTCGCCTGGTGTACGGCGACGATGCCCATCGTCAGGTACGTCCACCGGACATCCCGCCAGCCCACGTCCCGCATGATGCGCGCCACGCCCGGCGCGTCCGGGTGGCGCTGCAGGGAGGCCGGCAGCCAGGCGTACGGCGCGTACGGTCCCGTCTTCTTCGCCCAGAGGCCCATAAGCGGCAGGATGCGACGGAAATAGAAGAAGTACGGCACGCTCACGAGCTTCGAAGGCGGCTGCGTGAGCTCCATGGCCAGAAGGCGGCCGCCCGGCTTCAGCACGCGGCGCATCTCCGCCAGGGCCCGTTCAAGGCCGGCGAAGTTGCGCATGGCGAACGCCGTGGTGACGACGTCGAACGATTCGTCGGGGAACGGCAGGCTCAGCGCGTTGCCCTGGAGGAGTTCGATGCGGTCGCGGTACGGGCTGCGCGCCACTTTCGCACGGGCCACGCGGAGCATCTCCTCGGCGAGGTCCAGACCCAGGATGCGCCCGCCGCCGTTCAGGTCCGGCGCCAGAAGCAGGCACAGGTCGGCCGTGCCGGTGCCGACGTCCAGCACGCGCTCGTGGCCCTGGAGAGCGGCGAGCTTGCGGAAACGCCACTGCCAGTACCGGTAGGCGCCGGCGGTCATGAGGAGGTTCATCGCGTCGTACCGCCGCGCGATCTGGTTGAAGAGATCCCGCACGAAGGGTTCCTTGGCCCAGCCGTCCACGTCGGCCATGCGGCGACCGCCCTCCTCCTCAAACCCGCATGGCTAGTGTACGGGTTCGCCGCAGCGGGGACAACCGGGACCGGTCTTCCCTCCCCAGGGCCTCACTGACCCGGCAGCCTGCGCCGGATCCGCGCGCCGAGGGCCTTCAGCTTCTCCTCGATCCGCTCGTAGCCGCGGTCGATGTGCGCCACGCCGTCGATGCGGCTCTCCCCCTCCGCCGACAGGGCGGCGATGACCAGCGCGGCGCCGCCGCGCAACTCGTGCGCCTCCACCCACGCGCCGGTCAGCCGCGGCACGCCGCGGACGATGGCGGTTCGGCCGTCCACGTGCAGGGACGCGCCCATGCGCCGGAGCTCATCGGCCACGCGGAAGCGGCTCTCGAAAACGGTCTCGGTCACGACGCTCGTTCCGTCGGCGCGCAGGAGATACGCAAGCGCGGGATTCTGCAGGTCCGTGGGGAAGCCGGGATACGGCAGGGTGCGCAGGTCCGCGGCCTGCGGCCGCTCTGGGCCGCGCACGCGGATCCGCTCGGCGTCCGTTTCGACGGTCGCGCCGGTATCACGAAGGAAGGCGAGCAATGCGTCCAGATGGTCCGGCCGGGCGCCCGTGACAGCGCCGTCGCCGCCCGTCGCGGCGATGGCCAGCAGGTACGTGCCGGCCTCGATGCGGTCCGGGATGATGCGGTGGGTCGCGCCCCGCAGGCGCCGGACGCCGCGAACCTCGACGATGTCGCTTCCGGCGCCTTGGATCCGCGCCCCCATGGCCGTGAGCAGCTGCGCCAGGTCGACGATCTCCGGCTCCCGCGCCGCGTTGCGGATGACGGTCGTGCCCTCGGCGAGGGTCGCCGCCATCATGAGGTTCTCCGTGGCGCCGACGCTCGGGAACGTGAGCGTGATGTCGGCGCCGCGCAGGCGCCGCGCCCTGGCGCGCAGGTGCCCGCCGGCCTCCTCGATCTCGGCGCCCATGCGCCGGAGCCCGGAGATGTGCAGGTCGATCGGCCGCGGCCCGATGGAACAGCCGCCGGGCTGGGTGACGGTCACCTCGCCGCACCGGGCGAGAAGCGCACCCATGATGAAGATGGACGACCGCATCTGCCGCATGAGCTCGTCGGGGATGACCGAGGATGCGAGGTTGCGGGCGTCCACCGTGATCGCGCGCTGGCCGCCGTCGAGCTCCTCGCGGACGGCCGCGCCCAGGCCGCGAAGGATCGCCATCATGCCATCGACGTCACGCAGGCCGGGGACGTTGAGGAGCGTCGTGGTGTCGGCGGCCAGCACGGTCGCTGCGAGGGCGGGCAGCACCGCGTTCTTGGCCCCTCCGATGCGCGTCTCGCCGGACAGGGGCGTGCCGCCTTGAATGAGGAGATGGTCCACCGCGCCAGCCTCCCGTTCCATCACCCGCCAGGAGGCTCGGCAAGCCGCCGTTCCAGCACCTCCTGGCCCTCCAGCCACCGGACCTCGGGCTGGAGCAAGATTCCTCGACGCCGGAGAACTTCGGCGCGCGCCTTGGCCATCAGGCCGATCACGTCGTCGGCGCTCGCGCCGCCCAAGTTGACGATGAAATTCGCATGTTTCGGCGAGATCTGGGCACCGCCGCGGCGGGCGCCCTTCAGGCCGGCCTCCTCGATCAGGCGACCGGCGTAGTCGCCGGGCGGGTTCGTCCACACGCTGCCGGTGTTCGGCCACTCCACGGGTTGCGCGGCGTTGCGGCGCGCCAGGTAGTCGCGCAGCGCCCGCACCTGCTCCGCCGCGTCGGCGGGCTCCAGCTTCAGCCGCGCGGCGAGGACGATCGACGGCTCCTCAAGGAACCGGCTGTGCCGGTAGCGGAAGCGGATCTCCTCGCGCGCGGCCTCGACGATGCGTCCGTCAGGCGCGAGATAGCGCACGCTCTCCACGACGTCCTTGATCTCCCCGTACGGCGTGCCGGCGTTCATCGCCACGGCGCCGCCGACGGTGCCGGGGATGCCCGCCAGGCCGAGCAACCCGGCCAGGCCGCGACGCGCCGCCTCCTGCACGAGGCGCGAGATCGGATAGCCGGCCCCGGCCTCGATCGTCGCGCCGTCGAACCGGGCCCAATTGGCCGCCTTCAGCAGCGAGATCACGACGCCGTCGAATCCGGAGTCGGGAACGAGCAGGTTGCTGCCGAACCCGATCACCGTGTAGGCGACGCCGTGCTTGTGGCACCACTCAAGGGTTCGGACGAGGTCGTCCTCGTCGGCCGGCTCGACGAACCAGCGCGCGGGCCCGCCGATGCGGATCGTCGTGTGCCTCGCGAGAGGCTCACCCTCTGAGACGGTGCCGCGCAGCATGCTATGCAGGGCTTCCGAGGCGCGTTCCGGAGGTGTCGTCACTCGCGCACCGGCTCCTCTCTCGCGGCGAGGAGCGTCACGAGCCGCTCGCCGTCCTTGCGAATGTCGCCGGCCCCCATGGACATGACCAGGTCCCCGGGGCGGACCAGCGAGGCGGCGTGCCGGACCATGGCCTCGCGGTCCGCGAAAAGTTCCACCTCGGGCCGGCCGAAGCGGCGGACGGCGTCGTGGATCAGGGTGGAGTCCACGCCCGGCAGCGGCGGCTCGCCGGCCGCATAGATGGGAGCCAGCAGCAGGTGGTCGGCGTCGGCGAAGGCCGGGCCGAACTCCTCGGCGAGGATGCGCGTGCGCGTGTACCGGTGCGGCTGGAAGAGCACGATGATGCGCCCGTTGGCCACCGCGCGGGCCGCGCGCAGCGTGGTGGCGATCTCCGTCGGGTGGTGGGCGTAGTCGTCGATGACGGTCACGTCACCGACCCTGCCGAGGACCTGGAAACGGCGGCGGGCGCCGTGGAAGGCGGCGAGGCCGGGGATGAGCGCTTCCGCCGGCAGTCCGAGCGCGAGGCCGGCCGCGAGCGCCGCGAGCGCGTTCGAGACGTTGTGCAGGCCGGGCAGGCAGATCTCGGCCCGCCCGAGAACCCGGCCTCCCCTCAGGACGGTGAACCGCGAACCCCAGCCGTTCGAGTCGATGTCGGCGGCCGTCAGCTCCGCCGGCTCCCTCAGCCCGTACACGATGGACGGCACGAGCGGCGCCAGCGCGCGGCTGCGCGGGTCGTCCCCGCATACGACGGCACAGCCGTCGGCGGGCACGCGCCGCACGAACGTGCGGAAGGCGTCGATCAACCGGTCGATGGAGCCGTAGTGATCGAGGTGGTCGTCGTCGATGTTCGTCACGACGGCGACGGTCGGCGCGATCTTCGTGAAGGATCCGTCGCTCTCGTCCGCCTCCGCGACGATCCAGGGGTCACGTCCGAGGTGGGCGTTGCCGCCGAAGTCCGGAAGGTCGGCGCCGGCGACGATCGTGGGGTCGAGGCCGGCGGAACGCAGCACCATGGCGACGAGCCCCGTGGTCGTGGACTTTCCGTGGGTGCCGCACACGGCCACGCCGCGCCGGGAGCGGAAGAGGTCGGCCAAAAGATCGCCGCGGTGGACGACGGTCAGCCCGCGGGCCCGGGCCTCGACGAGTTCCGGCTCGTCCGGACGAATCGCCGAGGAGACGACGACGCGCATGCCGTCGCGCAGGTGGGCGGGATCGTGCCCGACGCACACCGCGGCGCCCTGCGCGCGCAACCTCTCCAGCGCGGAACCGTCCGAGGCATCGCAGCCGCTGACGTTTTCGCCCATGTTCAGGAGGATGTGTGCGAGGCCGCTCATCCCCGCCCCGCCAATGCCGATGAAGTGCCAGGAAGTTCGTTCACTCAAAGGGTGTCCTCTTTCTCAACCGCATGCATGCATACACGCATAAGTTTATGTCCTTTTAAGCTTGTCCGGGAGACGCCGGCGCGCGAGGTCCACGACGCCCGCCGCGAGCACGTCGAGGGCCTCCGGCCTCGCCAGGCGGCGCGCCGCGGCCGCCATGGCCTCCAGCCGCCCGTCATCCCTGAGCAGCGTCAGCGCTCTCGCGGCGAGCGCCGGCCCGTCGAGCTCGGCCTCCGCGGCCACGACCGCCGCCCCTTCGCGCGCGAACGGTTGCGCGTTGTAGTCCTGATGGCGCTGCGCCACGTACGGCGACGGGACGAGGAGCGAAGGCCGGCCGAGGGCCGCGATCTCGGCCAGCGTGATCGCGCTCGCGCGCGCGACGACCAGGTCGCTGGCCGCGAGCACGTCGGGCAGGTCGTGCACGTAAGGCTCAATGCGTAATTTTCCCTGGTTTTCCGAAATCATCCGCGGGTCGAGCATCTCGCGGACGGCCTCGTGATGGGCCGCGCCGGTGACCCAGAACACCGTGACGCGGCGCTCCGCCAGGAGATCCGGCAGGGCGGCGGCGACGACGCGGTTGACGGTCGCCGACCCGCGGCTGCCCATCACGATCACGAGAAGCTTCTGTTCCGGGCCGAGGCCGAGGCGGCGGCGGGCCGCCGCCCGGTCCGCCGAAAGGACTTCGGGGCGCACCGGGTTGCCGGTCAGCCACAGGCGCGCACGGCGCGGAAAGTGCCTCGCCGCGTCCGGGTGCGGGATGGCGACGCACGTGACCGCGCGCGACAGCAGGCGGTTCGTCACGCCGGGAAACACGTTCTGCTCGTGGATGAGCGTCGGCACGCGCAGCGCGGCCGCCGCGGCCACGACGGGCCCCGAAGCGTAGCCGCCGGTGCCCACGACCACATCGGGCCGGAAGCGCCGGACGAGGCGAAGCGCGGCCAGGAAACCCGCTCCGGCCGCCGCCACCCCCCGCAACTGCTCGACCGGCGACTTTCCGATCACGCCCCGTGCCGGGATGGCGGCGAAGGGCAGGCCCGCGCGGCGCGCCAGGTCGCGTTCCATGCCCTCGGCCGTGCCCGCGAAGAGCGCCTGGCAGTCCGGCTCCTTCTCCAGGACCCGCTTGGCGATCGCGATGGCCGGGTAGATGTGGCCCCCCGTGCCGCCCCCGGTCACCAGCAGACGCATGTCACGCACTCCTCACGCGTTGGATTCAGTGGATGTATCTCGAGATGTTCAGGAGCACGCCCATGCCCGCCAGGCTGAACACGAGGCTCGAGCCGCCGAAGCTGACGAAGGGCAGCGTGATCCCCGTGATCGGCAGGACCGACATCACGACCCCCATGTTGATGAGCGCCTGCAGCAGGATCATCGTCGTGATGCCGGCCGCGAGCAGCGCCGCGAAGCTGTCCGGCGCCATGACGGCGATCCGGTAGCCCCGCCAGGCGATGACCGTGAACAGCGCGATGATCAGGAAGCCGCCGAGGAACCCGAGTTCCTCGCCGACGATCGCGAAGATGAAGTCGGTGTGGCGCTCGGGCAGATAGTACCGCTTCAGCACGGACCCGCCCAGCCCCACGCCGAACAGGCCGCCGGAGCCCAACGCGTACAGGCCCTGGATGATGTGGTAGCCGTTGCCGAGCGGATCCGCGAAGGGATTCAGGAAGGCGAAGAAGCGTTCCCGCCGGTACGGCTCGCCGAAGATCGCGTAGACCGCGGCGGGCGCGGCCAGCGCGGCGACGCCCACCAGGTGGCGAATCGGCACCCCCGCGAAGAAGAACATGAGAAACGCGGTCGCGCTGAGCGCGGCGGCCGTCCCCAGGTCCGGCTCCAGCAGGATGAGCCCCGCCACCGCACCGAGGGTCACCATGAACGGCACGGCGCCCGAGAACAAGCTCTTCAGCTTCGGGCCCTGCTTCGTCAGCCAGTAGGCGTAGAACATGACGCACGACAACTTTGCCATCTCCGAGGGCTGGAAGCTGAGGGTGCCGAAGCCCAGCCAGCGGCTGGACCCGTGGCTCGTGATGCCGACCGGCGTAAGCACGAGAATGAGCAGGCCGACGGTCAGGAGGAAAAGGTTGCGGGCGTGCCGCCGCCAGAACCAGTACGGGATGTTGGCGCCAGCGGTGAGCGCGATGAGGCCGATCGCGGACCATGCCAGCTGCCGCTTCAGGAAGAAGGCCGGGTCGCCGAGGCTGTCGCCCGCAACCACGGAACTGGCCGAGAAGACCATGACGATGCCGAACGCCAGCAGGCCCAGCGTGGCGGTGAGGAGCGTGTAGTCCGGCACACCGCGCCGTTCCGGCACCTAGGCGCCTCCCTGCAGCAGATTCCACAGCGCGACGCCCGCGAACGCGGTGGAAAGGGCCCAAAACATGAGGACCACCCGCCGCTCCGGCCACCCGCCCACGAGAAAGTGGTAGTGCACGGGACTCATGCGGATCACGCGCCGCCCGAAGACCCGGAACGAGAAGACCTGGACGATGACCGAAAGCGTCTCCAGCACGTACAGGCCGCCGTACACGACGAGCCACAGCTCCGTCTTCGTCAGCGCCGCCAGGGCGACGAGCAGGCCGCCGATGGCCATGGAGCCGGTGTCCCCCATGAAAATACGCGCCGGGTGCGCGTTCCAAAACAGGAAGCCGAAGAGCGCACCCACCAGGGCGAATGCGAGCACGACGACGTCCGGTTGGCCGTGCTGCCACGCGTACCAGCCGAGCGCCGCCCCGATCGGCAGCGTGGCGCCGGCGAGCAGCCCGTCCGCGCCGTCCGTGAGGTTCGTGCCGTTGGAGGTGGCGATGGCCACCAGAACGAGGAACGGGTAATACAGGCCGCCGAGGTCCACGTGGATGCCGGTGAACGGAATGCTCACCCAGGTGGGCGCGCGCAGCCACTCGGCCACGCCCCACGCGAGGAAGAGGCCGAGCGCCGTCTCGCCGAGGAGCTTGTGCCGTGCCTTCAATCCCAGCGGCCGCTGGTGCACGACCTTGATGTAGTCGTCCAGGAAACCGAGCACGCCGAAGCCGAGAAACATCACGAGAGAGAGCACGACGCCCGGGGTGAACAGGCCCGTGGCGAGCACGACGGCCGAGGCGCCGATCATGAACGCCAGCCCGCCCATGGTGGGCGTGCCCCGCTTGCCCTTATACGTCTCCGGGTCGAACTCCCTCGACGGCTGCCCCACCTTCAAGGCCCTGAGAAGCGGCAGAAGCAGCCACACCAGCACGGCCGTCAGAGCCGCGGCCGCCACGACGATCACGGCGATCGCCCACGGGTTCACGATCACGCGTCACGACCCCATTCTTCCGCGAGTCGCTCGACGAGGCGCTCGAAGCGCATGCCCCTCGACGCCTTGACGAGCACCGTATCCCCTTCGCGCGCCAGCGAGGCCACGCACAGCGCGGCCGCCTCCACTCCGGGCGCGTGCGTCCAGCGGCGGGGCGGCAGGCCGGCCTTGAGCGCGCCCTCCCCGATGCGGCGCGCCAGCGGCCCGACCGTCACCAGCGCGTCGAGATCGGCGCAGTCCGCGCCGACCTCCTCGTGCAGGCGCTCGGCCTCCGGGCCGAGCTCCAGCATGTCGCCGAGCACGGCCAGCCGTCGCCCTCGCCCCGCGACGTCCTTCAACGCCTGCAGCGCCGCCCGCGTGGAGGTGGGGCTCGCGTTGTAGCTGTCATCGAGCACGGTGACGCCGCCAAAGCGCAGAAGCTCCGCGCGCATGCCCGAGGGTGTGTACGTGCGCAGCCCCTGGGCGATGCGCTCCGGGTCGACGCCCATCACGTACCCCACGCCGGCCGCCGCGAGCGCGTTCTGCACGAGGTGCGGCCCGGGTTGCGGCAGGTGGACCTCCGCCTCCCCGTCCGGCGTGATCAGGCGGAAGCGCGTGCCCCGCGCGCCGAGCGTCACGATGTCGACGGCGCGGACCTCGGCCGCCTCGCCGCGCCCGTACCAGGTCACGGCCACGCGCGCCTCCGCGCCGAAGCGCCGTTGCCACGGGTCGTCGGCGTTCAGCACGGCGCGCCCGCCGGCCGGCAGGGCGCGGACGAGCTCGAACTTCGCCTCCGCGATCCGTTCGATGGAACCCAGGCGCTCGAGGTGCGACTCGCCGATCACCGTGACGACGCCGACCTCGGGCTCCGCCAGCTCGCAGAGGTAGGCGATCTCCCCCGGCCCGCGCATCGCCATCTCCAGCACGGCGACCTCGTGCCCGGCTTCGAGCTGCAGCAGCGCCAGGGGCAGGCCCGTGTGGCTGTTGAGGTTGCCGGGGGACTTGTACGTGCGGAAGCGGCGGGCGAGGACGCCGGCCGTCATGTCCTTGCACGTGGTCTTGCCGACGCTCCCCGTCACGCCCACGACGCGCGGCCGGAAGCGGCGGCGGTGCCATGCGGCGAAGCGGCCGAGCGCGGCCAGCGACTCGTCGACCACGACGTAGACGACGCCGCGCGGCGCGCCTTCCGGAATCCGCTCCACCAGCGCCACGGCCGCGCCGGCCGAGGCGGCCGCGGCGAGATGGTCGTGCCCGTCGGCGCGCGTGCCGCGCAGGGCCACGAACAGCCCGCCCGGCTCCACCTCGCGGCTGTCGATGCTGACGTGCCGGAAGCGGAGGGACTCGGCCGCGGGAGCCCCCTCGATGCGGCCGCGCGTCGCCGCGGCCAGCTCCGCCACCGTCCAGCCGGGCTCGTACCGCGCGCCGGGCGCGTGCTGCGCAAAGCTCACCGTCCCTGTCCGCCTTCCCCGTAGCCCATCGCGCGCAACTCTTCCAGGGCCACCTCGCGGTCGTCGAAGTGGATCGTGCGGTCGCGGAAGATCTGGTACGTCTCGTGCCCCTTCCCCGCGATGACGACGATGTCCCCCGGCTGCGCCTGCTCGAACGCCAGCCGGATGGCCGCGCGCCGGTCGACCTCGCGGAGCACGCGCGCCCCGGAACGCGCGGCCGCCTCGTTCGCGCCCGCCGCGATGTCGTCGAGGATCCGCTCCGGATCCTCGCTCCGCGGGTTGTCCGAGGTCAGCACGACCACATCCGCGAGCCTCGCGCCTGCCGCGCCCATGAGCGGGCGCTTCGTCCGGTCGCGGTCGCCGCCGGCGCCGAACACGGCGATCACGCGCCCGCGCGTCACCTCGCGCGCGGCGCGCAGCACGTTCTCGATGCCGTCCGGCGAGTGCGCGTAGTCGACGACCACGGTGAACGGCTGGCCCGCCCGGACGTGCTCGAAGCGGCCGGGCGCCCCCTCCACGCGCGCCAGCGCCGCCACGGCACGCTCGGGCTCGATCCCGAACACCCAGCCGACGCCGAACGCGGCGAGCGCATTGTACACGTTGAACCGGCCCCCCACCCGCAGGCGCACCGGCAGCGTCCCGCCGGGGAACGTCAGCGTGAAGGCGAGCCCATCGCCGCCCGCTTCGACGTCCACCGCGCGGATGTCCGCCTCCCTCTCCACGCCGTAGGTGACGAGCGGCACCCTGCACCGCTCCGCGAGACGGCGCCCGTACGCGTCGTCGACGTTGATGACGGCGCCCCGCGGCCCGCCCCCGTGGCCGCCCTCGGGCACCTGGGCGAGCATGTCGAAGAGCTTCGCCTTGGCCTCGAAGTAGGCTTCCATCGTCCCGTGGAAGTTGAGGTGGTCCTGGGTGAGGTTCGTGAAGACGGCCACGTTGAAGTCGAGGCCGTCGGCGCGGTGGAGCGCGAGACCTTCCGAGGAGACCTCCATCACCGCAAAGCGGTCGCCGGCGACGCGCATCGCCCTCAGCATCCGGTTGAGGTCCGGCGCCTCCGGCGTGGTCCGCTCCGCCGGCTGCGCCTGCCGCCCGACGATGCTCTGCACCGTGCCGATGAGCCCCGTGGGCCCCGCCGTCTCCAGCACGGCCCGGGACATGTAGGTCGTCGTCGTCTTGCCGTTCGTGCCCGTCACGCCCACGAGGCCGAGCTCGCGCGAGGGATGGTCGTAGAAGCGCGCGGCCAACCGCGCCATGGCCGCCCGCGCGTCCTCGACGACGACCGCCGCCATGCCCTCGGGCACGGCGTCCTCGCGCTGGACGACGAGCGCGCGCGCGCCGCGGGCCACGGCGTCCGGGATGAAGTCGTGCCCATCGACGCGGAATCCCGGCACTGCGATGAAGCAGAAGCCCGGTTCGACCCGGCGGCTGTCGTAAGCGATCCCGGCGATGCGCTCCGGCTCCGGTCCGATCCGCCGCCCCAACCCGTGGATCAACTGCAGCCAATCGTCCATGTGCGTCAACCCTTAGTAGGAATTACCAAATCGCCATCATCTTAGACCATTCGGCGCCGCTTCGCTGGAGTTGGGGGGCTGGAAGACGACCCGCACCACGGTGCCCGGATCCACAAGCGTGAGGGGGGCGGGGTCCTGGGAGACGACGAGCCCCGTGCTCCCCGGCGCGAAGTCGAGTTTCAGGCCCTCGAGACCCAGAATCCGCGCCGCTTCCCGCATCGTCTGGCCGCGGAGGTCGGGCACCGTCACCTTGCCGCTCGCCGGCGGGGGCGAATCGTCGGTGTAGGCGATGATCGTCGTCCCGGCCGCCACCTGCGCTCCGGCCGGCGGCGTCTGCCGCGCCACGCGGAAGCCCGAACCCTTGACGACGGCCGTGAACCCGGCCTCCTGGGCGGCGGCGAGCGCCTCCGGCAGCGGCAGGTTCACGAGCGACGGGACCACCTGCCGGGGCGCCTCCTCCGACGCGTCGCGCTGCTCGCCCGGAGTGCAGTGCGGCGGCACGTCGAGGTAGCGGAGCACGTCCCGCATGATCGCCTCGAAGACCGGCGCCGCCACCTGGCCGCCGTAGAACACGCCCTTGGGCTCGTCGATGGCCACGTACAGCACCACGCGTGGCCTGTCGACGGGCGCGAAGCCCACGAAGGAGGCGATGTACGCGCCGCTGCCGCTCACCCGGCCGTTGACGACCTTCTGCGTGGTGCCCGTCTTGCCTCCGATCGTGTAGCACGGGATCTGCGCCAGCTGGCCGGTGCCCTCGTCGACGACCTTCTGCATCAGGTCCCGCAGTTGGGCCGCCGTGGCCTCCGTAATGACGCGGCGGACGGCCTTCGGCTGCACCGTGCGCACCACGTGCCCGTCGGCGTCGAGGAAGGCCTTCGCCACGTGCGGCCACATGAGCTCGCCGCCGTTGGCGATGGCCGCGATCGCCGTGACGAGCTGGATCGGCGTCACGGTGAGGGTCTGGCCGAAGCCCATGATCGCCAGGTCCAGGTCCGTCGCCCTCTTCTCGGCCGGCCGGATCCCCGAGACCTCGCCCGGCAGGTCGATGCCCGTCGGCTTCGTCAGCCCGAACCTCTCGAGGTAATCGTAGAAGCGCTCCTTGCCCGTCATCACGGCCACGCGTGCGAAGATCGTGTTCGCCGATTCCCAGAACCCCTTGGCGAAGGTCGTCGCCCCGAGGCCCGCCCCGTTCCAGTTGTGGATCGTCTTCCCGAGGACGGTGTAGGCGCCGTTGTCGTAAAAGCCGGTGTCCGGCGTGACGACGCCCTCCGCCAGCGCCGCGGCGGCCGTGATCGGCTTGAACGTGGAGCCCGGCGAGAGCGTGTCGGTCACGACGCGGTTCCGGTACGACTCCTGCGGGTAGTCCGCGTAGTGGTTGGGATCGAACGTCGGCCGGTTCGCGAGGCAGAGGATCTCGCCGGTCGACGGGTCCATGGCCACGGCGTACCCCGCCACCGCGTGGCTCGCCAGCACCGCCTTGTCGAGCTCACGCTCGCAGATGTACTGGATCGTCGCGTCGAGCGACAGCTCCAGCGTCTCGCCATCTTTCGGCGCAACGATCTCGTGCTCCGCACCCGCGATCGGCCGGCCGAGCGCGTCCCGCTGCAGCTGGACGCTGCCCGGCGTGCCGGCCAGCTCCTTGTTGTAGTACTGCTCCACACCGTAGAAGGCGTTGAACACGGTGGCGAAGCCCAGCACGTTGGCCGCCAGCGTCCCCTCGGGGTACACGCGTCCCGTCTCGCGCGTGAAGTGGATGCCGGGCAGGTCGAGGGCGCGCACCTTCTGCGCGGTCGCGTCGTCCAGGGCGTGCTTGAGCCAAACGAACGCCGAGGACTGCGAAAGCCGCGCCTGAAGCGTCCTCTCGCTGATGCCCAGGAGGGGCGAGAGCTGATGGGCCATGGCGTCCACGCGATCCGGCGGGATCTCGGCCGGGTTGGCCCACACGCTTTCCAGGTCCATGCTCAGGGCCAGGGGCCGGCCGTTCCGGTCGAGGATGTCCCCGCGCTTCGCCTGCACGGGCACGGCAAAGGTGCGGGATTGCATCGCCCGCTTCTGCAGCGAGGCGCCCTCGACGAACTGGATCCACGCCAGCCGGCCCACGAGGAACACGAGGGCGGCGAACGTCGCGAACAACGTGAAGAGGATGCGGCGCCGGACGGTGCGCACGGGCACGGACGTGGTCTCCTCCCACCCGATGGGCGGCCCTGGGCGTGCACCCGGTGGCGCCCTAGCGCAGGGTGCGGGCTTGCACCTCGCCGCCGGAGAACCAGGAGTACAGCCACGCGTTCAAGGCCGTCCAGACGTCGGTGCGCTCGCGTGGGCTGGGCGGCGGTGCCAGCGCGACGGTCGCCTCGCGCGTGGCCGGAGCAGCCGTGGCTTCCGGCGAGGCCGGGTGGACGGCGATCTTCACCATGCGCGGCGGCACGGCCATGCTGAGGCGCGTGGTTGCCGCTTCCTGGACCGTCGCCGGCGACTTCGCGCGCCCGATGGCAGCCTCCAGCCGCTGCTCTTCCCACTGGGCCTCCTGGACCTTCTGCCGCAGGCTGTCCAGGCGGTATCCAGCCTCGATGACGCCGTACCCGCGCGCCACGACGGCGACGAGCACGGCGAACGCGAAGGCGATCGTCAGCGCGGATCCCAGGAACTGCCTCCAGGCGCGGCCGGCCCTGGCGCGCTGGCGCGCCCGTTCGAGCTTGCGCGCCGTCTCCCGCCGGCGGGCGTCGGCTTCCCGCTCGGCCGCCTCGCGCCGGCGCAGGCGCTCCCACTCGTCCCGGCGCAGCGGCGCCTCCGCCAGGGAGCCCGGCCCGGCCCACGCTGTGGCGGGCATCGGCGCCGCCAGGGCGGAGGTTCCCGCCGCGGCGGCCGTCGCAGCGGCACCAGTGTACAATCCACGACGAGTCGTAACCACGCTATTCTCCCCTTGTCTCTCCTAGAACGAGCCCGTCCCGTCGCCCGCGAGCCTTTCCGCGACGCGAAGCTTGGCGCTTCGGGCGCGGGGGTTCGCCGCGATCTCGCTTTCCGTGGCCACCACGGGCTTGCGCGTCAGGACGCGCACCGTCGGACGGCCCCCGCAGCGGCACGCAGGCGCGCCGGGCGGGCACTGGCAGCCCTTTTCCCACTGGCGGAACCGGTGCTTGACGATCCGATCCTCCAACGAATGAAAGCTGATGACGGCCAGCCGCCCGCACGGCGCCAGCCGCCGGTGGGCCGCCTCCAGCCCTGCCGCAAGGGACTCCAGCTCGCGGTTCACGGCGATGCGGAGCGCCTGGAAGGTCCGGCGGGCAGGATGGGGCCCGTGCCGCCGCGCCGCGGCCGGCACGGCGCGCTTGATGATGTCGACCAGCTGCCCCGTGGTGGCGATGGGCTCCTTCGCCCGCGCCTCGACGATGAAGTGGGCGATGCGCGCCGCCCAGCGCTCCTCGCCGTAATCGCGCAGCATCCGGGTGAGCTCGCTTTCCGTCAATCCGTTGACCAGGTGGTAGGCGGTGGTGGGCTCCGCGGGATCCATGCGCATGTCCAGCGGTGCGTCGGCACGGTACGTGAAGCCGCGGTCCGGGTCGTCGAGCTGGGGCGAGGACACGCCGAGGTCGAAGAGCACGCGATCGACGCGTTCCACGCCCTCGCGCTCCAGCACGCTCTCAAGCTGCGCGTAGTTCGCGCGCACCAGCCGCACACGCTCGCCGAACGGCGCGAGCTGGCGGGCGGCGCGCTCCAGCGCCTCCGGGTCGCGGTCGATGCCCAAAAGGCGCGCTCGGGGCCCGGCCGCGTGCAGCAGCGCGGCCGCGTGGCCGCCCGATCCGACGGTGCAGTCGAGGATCAGGTCGCCGTCGCGGGGCGCCAAAAGGCGGACGACATCGTCGAGCAGCACGGGCACGTGCGTGTAGATCATCTCATCCGCCATCCCAAGCGCGAGGCCCATCGCCGGATCCCCCCACAGCATTCCCCACGTCCGCGCCCGCCGGTCTCACGCATCGAAGTTCAGGTCGAAACCGGCGAGCTGCTCCGCGATGGCCGCGTACTCGGCGGCCGCCTTGTCGGCGTACCGCTCCCACTCGGCCTGGCTCCAGATCTCGACTCTTGAGGCGACGCCCAGCACGACGGCGTCGCGCTCGAGTTTCGCGTACTCCCGCAGGTGAGGCGGGATCAGCGCGCGTCCCTGCTTGTCCAGCTGGCACTCGGTGGCGCCGGAGAAGAAGAAGCGGACGAACGCGCGCGCGTTGGCTTGCGTGAAGGGCAGCGCGCGAAGCTTGCGCTCGAGCTGCTGCCACTCCGTCATCGGGTAGGCGAAGAGGCAGGCGTCGAGGCCCTTCGTGATGACGAACGTCTCCCCGAGGCCCTCGCGGAAGCGCGCCGGCATGATCAGACGACCCTTGTCGTCGATCGTGTGCCGGTATTCGCCCATGAACATGGCCGGCGCTCCCGTTCCTACCACTTCACACCACTTTCCACCACTTTGGTGCGCCTATTCTCCCCCATGTTGGAATCTCCTGCAAGTGGGGCGGGAAGAATGTGGGAAAGGGCGGGCACGGCAGATCGGGCAAGCAGCGCGAAGGGGGAACGGCGATGGCGGGCTCCGCGAACGTCGCCGCCGGAGGCGGCAAGACACCGGCAGGGGTGCGGTCGACGCGGCTCGCGGCGCTCTGCCTTTGGATCGGCGCCGCGCTCTTCGGCGGCGCGACGGCGTTCCATCCCCCGCTCCTCGACCCGGGCGAAGCGGAAAGGGAGCTGGCCACCATCGCGTCGACGCCGTACTATGGCACGATTCACTGGCTCATCGCGGTGGGCGCCGCGACGCTCACGGTGGGGCTCGCCGGGGCCTACTCCGCCTGCGGGCCGTGCCGGGCATCGATGGCGGGAAGCGCCGGGCGGATCTTCATCGCGGCGCAGCTCGCCCTGTGGCTGGACGTGCTCGTCGACGAAGCGAACGGCATGACGGCCCTTGCCGCCCGCTACGCGCGCCTCGTCAGTCCCGAGGCCCGCGACGCGCTCGTCGCCGTGGGCTGGGCACACGGCGCGAGAGACCTTCTCCTGGGTTACGTCGCCGCGTTCCTGTTCTGGGCCGCCGTCTTCGTTTTGGAATGGGCCCGAGCCACCGGCCGCGCGGCCGATGCGGGCTCTCGGAGACTTGCGGTTGTGGGCGCGGCGCTGGCCGGACTTGCGCTGGCCGGCCTCTTGCCGGCCGCCGCGTGGCCGCGCGCGGCGCTGGCCGTGCTGCTGTCGACGCAGTTGCCGGCCGGGCTATGGCTTTTTGTCATCGGATGGCAACTGTGGCGAAGCGAACGGCTCGCGGCTGAATCGAGCGCGATGCCACGCGTTCCTTGACGGTCTCGCGGCGGCCCGATAGAATGGTTGACGCGGCGCGCGACGCCGCGATTTTTGAGCGTTTTTCGGGGACGTAGCTCAGCTGGGAGAGCGCTAGAATCGCACTCTAGAGGTCGGGGGTTCGAGTCCCCTCGTCTCCACCAAGAATTTTCAAGCCCCGCA